>NZ_DEVJ01000015.1:0-61675 GCF_002362875.1 Empedobacter sp. UBA3239
TGTTGGGCAAAAAGCACATAAAATTGATGTAATTTCTTACCAAGATCATTCGCAGGCCACATTGCAAGTTAATCCTGACGGAAGCGGAAAGATTGTAAAAATAGATTTATTTCCTGAAATTATTATTTCTGATTCATCACAAACTGAGTTAGCACTTTCGCTACATAAAAAGGCAAATGAATTGTGTTTTATTGGGAATTCATGCAATTTTCATGTATATCATCACGCAAAATGTAGCGCGAAATAAAACCGAGCTAAACTCGGTTTTAATAATTTATTATATTCCTAAAAATATCTGAAAAATTATTAATAAAATAATTTTCCTCATAAGAAGTAATAAATTCTGGAGATTTAGTTAATGTTGTATTATTTAACTCAAAATTTATTTTCTGAGAAAATAATAACTCTCTATTTTTTAAATTAAGAACCTGTAAAGCAATGCCATATCTACTTTTCCTTCTTCAGGTAATTTCGCTTTATTAAGACTTAGATACTGAGCTACTTGAATATACGGTTCTACTTTTAACTCTACAATAAATGCATAATCATAGTAAGTATCATGATTTATAAAATTCATAAATTCATCAGACTTATAGTATTCATCATAAAACTCTAATGAATTAACAATCGTATTTTCATCATTAAATAATCCTTTTACAGATTGGTCAATTTTTTCATGAAGTTTATCTGTACCCTCTGGAAAATCATTCTTTATAATGACATAATTTTTTGTTCCTCTAAATTAAGTTGAACAGTATTATTTTCATTTAAAGAAACATTTTTTTCGAGGCGATTTACATTATACGAATTGCACGAAGTAAAAATAATTATTAAAAGTAAAAAGCTATATTTCATGGATATAAATAAGATTTCACCAAAATTTGATTGTAAAAATGAATTCGATAATCTTTCATACTTATTTTATTAAGGTTCAATTTCGTTATTAAATCTGTAATAATAGTACAATATTTTATTTTACATCGAATGTGCTTTATATCCTTCGAAATGAATCATCCAAAATGTTCAAACTTGATCAATAAAAGACGCATAAAGTTCTGCAAAAAACTGCTCAGCCAAAGGCATTTCTAACGTTTTACATTTACCGAAAGACGACCATTTAATTGATCCGCTTCTGCGGGATTATCAACATCAATCATAATGTAATTATTATTTACAGCTTTGTATTGATGTCCAAACTCTTCAATAATATCAGAACCCATTAACATTGTTGTTTCATTAATAAACAATGCCACATGCGAAACTTTATCCTTTGCACTTTCTGGAATCTGAAATTCTGGACTTGGCGGCATATCTCCCATTTTATACATCCCAATATTTTGCGTTTCAAAAACAGTTTCATAAAACTGAAATGCCTTTTCGCAATCTCCGTTAAAATTTAAGTAAGCGTGTACTTTAGCCATAATATTGTATTTTTTGTGGTTATTTTTTTAGTATAATGGTTGACCATTTTCATCGGTTGTTAGAACCTCGGTCATATAATCTAAAAATGGTTGAAGAACTTGAATTGATTTTGCCACTTTCTGTGGAAAATCTTTTGCTAAAACTTCTTCATCCGTAAAATTCTTGATGAATAAATATTGCTTTTTACGTAATAATTCAATTCGTTCATGATCTTTAGAAAAACCTTTTGGAGCAGATTTCACTTCATCTCCTTGCATTTCACCAAATTCTTTCTGAATCATTTTTGATTGCAAAATCTTCGCTAATTCATCCGAAACTTCAATATCTTTTCTAATACGAAGCAAATCATCGCGCTCTGGTCCCCAAAAACCAACACCTATAAAATTACGATTCGGTTGAATATGGAAATAATATCCTCCTCTATTTTGTGGTTTCTTTCGACCTGTTTGTGCAGAAAAATGAGTTTTATAAGGAGTTTTATCGTGAGAAAAACGAACATCTCTGTAAATTCTATAAATTTTGAGCGGTTCTAATTCTTCCTTTTTAGTTAATTCTTGGTAAATTGCATTGAAAATTGAATCTGCTTCCGCTTTTGCCGTATCAAATTCAACTTTGTGCTCCGTAAACCATTCGCGGTTATTATTTTTTTCTAATTTTTTTAAAAATTTATCGATTTGTGACATGATTTATTTTTTTCGAGTAAGTAGTACTTTTTCATAATTTTCTATCCATTGTTGTGGCGTAATTTTTTGCGCTAATTCTTCGATTAATTTGAACGGAATATCTTCCACTTTTTTGAAACGAATACAACTTTTTCCCATATCTAATTTACGTTTCGAGTATTTTGGATATTCACCAACAAACCAATTCAGCAATTTGTCGTCCATATAAATTCCCATGTGATATAACGCAATAAAATTCTTTTGAGAAGCGATATTGATAAACGGCAACGGCGATTTCGGATCGCAATGATAACCATTCGGATAAAGTGAATGCGGCACAACAAACCCAAGATGACCATAGCTCAACTGCAACTCGAAACCAGCGGGTAAATTATCCGCCAAAATTTTAATTAATTTCTCAACAGCTTCTTTTCTTTCTACTGGAATTGACGTTAAGTATTCTTCTAAATTTGCGACTTCGTATTGCATTATTTTCGGTATTTATCATTCAAACCTTTGCCTTCCATAATCATAGGTTTTATTTTTTCGATGCGAGAAATTTTCGTTTTCTCTTGTTTTGCTTCATCAATATATTCAATGTATTCTTTTTGTTTTCCATTAATTAAAGCTTTAAATGAAGTAAATAACTTATCATCTTGATTTAAAACATCTTTCAAAATTCCATCAACTTCTTTTGGCGTAGATTTTTGAGGTTTTATTTCTTTTCCATCTTTCACTAATTGAATCGCTTCTAAGACATATTCTCTTAATTTTTCGACATCAATTTCATCGGCAGAATTAAATCGCCATTGACGCAAAGCTTTCGTTTTTTCTTCATTTGCGTTCACCAAAACTTTGTATGGATCTTTCAAGAAAACACCATTTTGAAACCACAACGCAAAATGATTTTTGAAGCCACTAAATGCTAACACATTTTTCTTGTTGAACGTGTAAATATCTCCACCCCATTTAAACTCTTTTATAAGTTCTGTTTCATTTACAACTTGTTGAATTGTCTCATTCGCTTCCGTCGAATTTGCATTGTATTTTGTCCATTCTCCAGTTTTTAGATCTTTCATCAAATTAACTTTATACAACACAATTTCCTTTAACAATTTCTTCGGTAAAGCTTTATCCAAGGGAAGTTGTATTGCTCCTTTTGATGTTTTATAATCGGTCAAATCATTTATAAAATGTTCGATTGTTTCAGCTCCAGGATAAATTACTACATGATTTTTAAACATCGCAAAATGAATAACATTTCCATTCAAACGAAATGTTGGCATTTTATAATTAATCGTTTCTGTTGCTTGTGGTACAGTTTCGTGAATAATTTTTCTTATGTTTTCTAAAATCTCCTGTTTAGTTTGATCAAACCCAAGAATATATTCATCAATAGTTGTGAAATTATCTGTCATCATCATTAATCCTCGCAAATTTCTTTTAACTTGCGCAGTGCATTTATCCACATTTCTCTGACTTGAGCTTCTGGAAAAACCTGATCATCTATTTCTACCGAACAGGTTAATCGTGTGTGACCTTCTACATCTTCCAATTTATACGTTTCTTCTGTATTTTTCCACGCATCAATTTCTGGTCCATCAAAAATCTCTTGACCATCTTCGTTCAGCTTTCCTATATGACGCATTTTGATTGATTTTCCTACAATATTTTCATCTATAGTAGCAATCATCGCAGCCGAACCTTTCTCGGTCTCATAAGTGAAATAAACATGAGAACCTTCGGACCAATCTCCTTTAAAATCTGAAGTTTCACTAAACGGTTTCGTCCAAATTTTATACGAATCTGGCGCAATCATTACTTTATGCACATGCTTGGGTCGCGCATAAATAACTTCTGTAAACGATACTTTTTTCATATTTTAAGCATTTGCTAATCCAAAAACAGCTCCAGCAGGATCTTCTACAATTGCAAATTGAAGATTTCCTTCTTTATTTTTAATCTCATGAATAGATTTCCATCCCATTTCCAACGCTTTTTGCAAACTTTCCACAACATTTATCAACGGAAACCATTTGACCATTTTTGATTTATTTTCATCCATCTTCTACTATTTTTAGCGTTTTGATTCAACATAATTTTTGAACCTATTCAAAATAGCTTGCCAACCTTGTTTTTGCATTTCAGTAGAATTTTGACTTTCTGGTTCAAATTTTTCTGTGATTTTGGTTAAATTATTCTCTTCATGAAAATTTATTTCAACCTTGCGACCATCTGCAATGTAGTAACGAATAAATTTATTTGGAATGATTTCGTCATATTTAGCTTCAAATTCGAATTGAAAACTACCATCTTTTGCAGCCATCGTACTGTTTAGTTTTCCTCCAACTTGCAAATCATTTTCTGCTTTCGGACAATGCCAATCATCAGAAGCTTGATTCCATTTTACAATATCTTCAGGAGAATTAAAAGCTTTCCAAACTTGATCTATTGGAGCATTTATTATTGTTTCAATTGTGATCATACGTATGTCTTTTGTTGATTTTTAAGGTTTCATAAAATCAAAAGCACCTTTGCGCAAATTAATTCCGTATTCGAGATAAGCTTTCAGACAAGCCAAGAAATTAGCCCAACCTTCTGTTTGTCCCATCAATTGCTTAATTCCAGCTTCATCATCATTCATTTCATGTTCAATGACTTTAACAATTGTCGAATCATTTTCTCCTATTTCGAGAAAAATCTCCACCAACATATCATCAACTCCACCGCTCCAATCAAAAGAAATGTATTCATCTTGTTTTAAATCGCCTCCCATTACAGGAAAAATATCATCAAACTCAGGGAATTTCCATTCAACAATTTTTCCAGTTTCGATAGCACCTGTAGAAGAAGCGATAAAATATTGATTCATTTTATTTGGATTAACAATCGCATCAAAAACTTCATTTTTAGATTTCTGAATTTGAATTGTTGCTTTTGCAGTTAACTTCATTTCAATTGATTTTGGCTAACTAATTTAATCAAAAAAAGTGTTCGAATTTTCGAATTCATAAAAAATAATTAAAACTTTATCGATATTGAAATCATTTGTAGAAAATAATTCGATTTATACTTTAAAAAAATAAAAGTTTTTTACATTTATAGTATTGTAAAATTGATAAATACGTGAAAAAATTTACTCAAAAAGCAACTCTACTTAGTCTTATTTTGATGAGTGGAATTAGCTATGCGCAAGATGCAAAAGCAGATTCTGCCTATGTTAGAGAGCATTATGAAAAGACCGAACAATTGATTCCGATGCGAGATGGAACGAAATTGTTTACGGCTATTTATACGCCAAAAGATCAAACCAAGAAATATCCTGTTTTACTTCATCGAACACCTTATACAGCTGCGCCTTACGGAGCAAATGAGTATAAAAAATCGCTTGGCAATTTCCCTGCAGAAATGCGTGAAGGATTTATATTCGTCTACCAAGATGTGAGAGGAAAATGGATGAGCGAGGGTGAATTTGAAGATGTACGACCTGTTAATAAAACGAAAAATAAAAAGGTGATTGACGAAAGTACAGACACCTACGATACATTGGAATGGTTGGCAAAAAACATGAAAAATTACAACCAAAAAGCTGGAATATACGGAATTTCTTATCCTGGTTTTTATTCGACAATGAGTTTGGTTAATTCACATCCAACGCTAAAAGCTGTTTCGCCACAAGCACCAGTTACGAATTGGTTTTTAGGCGACGATTTTCATCACAATGGTGTTTTATTTCTGAATGATTCTTTCAAATTTATGTCGTCATTTGGTGTGAAACGTCCGCAACCAATTACGCCAGATAAAGGTCCAAAATCATTAGAATATCCAATCAAAGATAATTACCGTTTTTATTTGGAAGGCGGATCTGTAAAGGAATTGAAGGATAAATATTTCCAAGATAATATCAAATTCTACAATGATTTGTTTGCACATCCTGATTATGATCAATTTTGGCAAGATCGAAATCCTTTGCCACATCTTACCAATGTGAAACCTGCTGTGATGACGGTTGGTGGTTTCTTTGACGCTGAGGATGTTTATGGTGCTTTTGAAACCTATAAAGCGATTGAAAAACAAAATCCGAATGCGACAAATATTTTGGTAGCTGGACCTTGGTTTCATGGTGGTTGGGTTCGCTCTAAAGCCGATACGTTTGGCGATATGCAGTTTGGAACGCCAACAGGTGAATATTATCAGCAACAAATTGAATTACCTTTTTTCAATTATTATTTAAAAGATAAAGGAAATTTCAAACCGACAGAAGCGCAAATCTTTATCACAGGTTCTAACGAATGGAAACAGTTTGATACTTGGCCACCAAAGAATGTGACAACTCAGAAAATGTATTTGCAAGCCAACGGAAAAATATCTTTTCAACAGACTAATAATACAAGTTTTGATGAATATGTAGCAGATCCAAATAATCCTGTTCCATATCAAGGTGGTGTTTTAGAAAGTCGTCCACGAGAATATATGGTCGATGATCAACGATTTGCGTCAACTCGTCCTGATGTTATGGTTTATCAAACCGATATTTTAACGGAAGATATGACAATTACAGGTCCAATTATCAATCATTTATTTGTTTCATCAACAGGAACAGATGCTGATTATGTAGTAAAATTGATTGATGTTTTTCCTGAAGATACACCAAAATATAACGGAAAATTGATGGCTGGATATCAAAATTTGATTCGTGCCGAAATTATGCGAGGAAAATACCGAAATAGTTTTGAAAAGCCTGAAGCAATGGTTCCTAATCAGAAAACAAATGTAACGTATTCTATGCCAGATGTTGGACATACTTTCAAGAAAGGAAATCGTATTATGATTCAAGTTCAGAATACATGGTTTCCTTTAGCAGACCGCAATCCGCAACAATTTATGAATGTTTATGAAGCAACCGCGAAAGATTTCTTGAAACAAACACAACGAATTTATCACGATTCTTACATCGAAATTCCTGTTTTGAAATAACAAAAAAATCCAACAAGTAACTTGTTGGATTTTTTATTTTGATTCTAACAATTTATTCAACTAAAACTGCAGAAACCAATATTTTTTCGAAACTAAATGAAACACTAATCGGACAGGTTTCTTCTGCTTCTTTTGCTATTTTCTGAAATTCTTCATCTGTAATCGAATGAATTTTTGCTGTTAAGCTTAATTCTGATCGAACAACTTTTCCTCCTTCAAAAACAATTTTACAATCGGTTTCTAATTTTTCTACTGTATAACCTGCGTCACCAAGTAATGCAGAAGTTTTCATAGTAAAACAACCTGCATGAGCCGCTGCCAGAAGTTCTTCTGGGTTTGTTCCTACTCCTTCTTCAAATCGACTTTTGAACGAATATTGTGTATTATCTAATACTGTACTTTGTGTGGTTAATGTTCCTGATCCTTCTGTGACCGAACCATTCCAAACTGCTTTTGCACTTCTTTTCATTTTGAATATTTTTTAGATTGAATTTTATTAAAGTTAAAGATTATGAAATCATAAGAAGAATTAATTCTCAACTTTAAGAATAATTTTAACAAAAAAAGTTCAGATAAAAATATCTGAACTTTTACTAAAAAAACTACTAACCACCCTTTACTATGAATTGTATTAGGTTATTCAAATTTAATAAGAAACTAATATTTATAAAATTGAAAATCAATTTCTAATCTAATTTTAATTTTAGAAAATATTTATAACGTAACTTTTCCAATCTTTCCTTTATTCCCCACCAAAATCACATATTTCTTATCTGGCGAAACTGTACACTTATTGTAACTATCTTTTGTGATATTTGTCCAATTATGTCCTCCATCTGCTGAATAATCCACTCCTGAATATCCACAAACCAAGACTTTATCTTTTGAAATAATTGTTACACCAGATTTATATCCTGTTGGATATTTCCATGAATCTTGAAAAGCAATTTTACCATTTGTCAACTTAAATTTATAGAAATTATAGCTCGAATCTTCTGGTTTTGTAAAATCTCCACCAACCAAGTATCCTACATTATTTGTTACGTCATAAGCCATTCCATTAATTCCAGAAGTAGAACTTTTTGTTTTCTCTAACGCATAAATTTGTCCACCTTTGGGTGTATAATAGTATAAATTCGACAACTCTCCTCCTGTAACAATCAAGGTTTGTTTTGCATCTACATATAAATTACTCCCACTTGAAGCAAAAAAAGCTTCTTTCGAATTTTTTAGACGCAAAGGTTGACCATGAAACGATATTGAAACTTCCCATTTTGTCGGATCAGTAATTGAAGAAGTTATTACAAATGGTTTATCTGATGACATTGGATCGCCCAAGACAGTAATTTTCTTCGAAGTTTTATCCACATAAATTGCATCTAAAAAAATACCTTTTTCATTATTTTCATACATTTTATTCCATGATTTTCCGCCATCTTTCGTTTGCAAAATATAAGCAGGAGAATCAATTCCTAAAGCTAAATAATTATCTTTTCCTAAAACTTCTACATCTCTAAAATCTCTATTTTCAACAACTTTCGGATTAATCCAACTAAATGTTTTACCACCATCTATCGTTTTACCAATTGTATTTTTTGAGCCAGAAACAATAAACGTTTTTGCATCCTGAAAAGCCAAACCTCGGTAACTAACAGACGAATTTTCCTCATTAATCACTTGATAGGTTTGCGCAAAAGACAAACTCGATAACAATAGGACGAAATATTTCATTTTTTTATAAATTTTAGATTCTACATTTTATATAAAACTATTTTATCTCGGCGAATCAACCAAATATTTTTTAAGTTTGTGTTTTACATCAAATAAAATGAAACGATATACATTCTCAACATTACTTCTAAGTCTTACTTTAACATGTTTTAATCCAATTAATCAAACTGTTTATGGACAAAATATGTCAAAAAATAGTTCGAGAAGTTTACAGATTAATGAAAAAACATTAAACGATATTCTTGAGAGAAATAAAGCTTTTTACAAAGAAGGAAAAGTTGCCGATTATATTCCAGAATTAGGAAAAATGCAAGCGGATAAAATTGCTTTTTCTGTAGTTAATGAAAATGGTAAAGTGATAAATGTTGGCGATATCAATCAAAAATTTACAATTCAAAGTATTTCTAAAATCATTGCGTTGATGATTGCTGTTACAGAAAAAGGGGAGAAAAATGTATTTTCTAAAATGGGTTATTTCGGAACAGATAAACCATTTAATCATTACGCAAACCTTGAAACGACAGGAAAACCTCTGAATCCAATGATGAATGCTGGTGCGATTTTAACAACTTCTATGATTGATGGTGAAGGTGAAATTCCTTTCAAAAAAATCCTTGAAATGGTTCGCTACATCACCAAAAATAATTCGATAGATTATAGCAAATCCGTTTATAATTCTGAAAAAGAAACGGGACACAAAAATCGTGGAATGTTTTATTTGATGAAAAATAATGGCTTGATTGAAGGTGATGAAGAAAAGTTGAACAACTATTTCAAACAATGTTCTATCGAAGTAACTGCCGAAGATTTAGCTAAAATTGGTTATTTCTTTGCGCATCAATGCACACGTTTTGATGGTGATGCAACGTATAAAAATCCAGAAATCTCACAGTTAATTCAATCTCAAATGTTGACTGCTGGAATGTATGAATTTAGTGGCAAATATTCACGCACCGTTGGTTTACCAAGTAAATCTGGCGTTGGTGGCGGAATTACCGTTTCCGTTCCAAACAAAATTGGTATCGGCGTTTTCAGTCCTGCACTTGACGAACATGGGAATTCCGCAGCTGGATATCATATGATTTTGGATTTGGTAAAGCAATACAATTTAAGCTTATTTCAATAATTTCTTATGTTCGATTTTAGATTAAAAGTTTTTGATACGGTTGCTAAACGATTGAATTTCACGAAAGCAGCAAACGAATTAAACATAACACAACCAGCTGTTACAAAACACATTAAAGAAATTGAATTAAATCTTAACATTAAGTTATTTGAACGAAATGGGACGAAAATAAAATTGACCAAAGCTGGTGAAATTCTATTAAAATATACAGAAGAAATTTTTTCTGTTTATCAAAAAATGGAATTTGAAATTGGGCAATTACAAGAAAAACAAAAAGGAATTTTACGTTTGGGTGCAAGTACGACAATTGCGCAATATGTATTACCTCCTATTTTGGCAGAATTTCGAAAAAGATTTCCTGAAATTCAATTGAGTTTGGTGATTCAAAATTCGGAAAGAATTGAAGAATTATTAGGAAATCATAAAATCGATGTCGGTTTAATTGAAGCTCAAATCAAAAATAGAACGTTTCATTATTTTCCGTTTATGAAAGATGAAATTGTGTTAGTTTCTCGTCAAAATCATTCTATTTTTACCAAAAATAATATCAAATTAGATGATTTAAAGAACATTCCGTTGGTTTTTCGGGAACCTGGTTCTGGAACTTTAGAAACCATTGATTTAGCTTTAAAATCGAAAAATATAAAGCTAAATGAACTCAATATCGAAATTCAATTGGGAAGTACAGAAAGTATAAAATCGTATGTGTTACATTCTGATGCTTTAGCGTTTTTATCAATTCAATCTATTTTACAAGAACTTAAAAATCAAACTTTAACTATTATTGACATTAAAAACCTTGTGATAGAACGTAATTTCAATTTTATCATTCCAGAAGGTGATCAATCTAAATTGGTGAATTTGTTTATTAATTTTTGCAATATTTATAACTTAAAGTAATAATAGATTACTTTTTATCATTTCTTTTTGAATAATAAGTACAAGAAATTTGTACCATAAAATTATTCAAATCATGAAAATTATACATTCAGAAAAAGGCTTATTTCAACAATTCACTACACAAAAAGTTATCTTTTTAATTTGTGCATTTCTATGTTTAATGCCTTTTATAAGCTCTCCTATCGCATTAGTTTTAGGATTTGTTGTTGCGCAAATATTTGGAAATCCATACGAAGTACAATCACGAAAAGTATCAAACACTTTACTGAAAGTTGCTGTGGTAGGTTTAGGATTCGGAATGAATATTTTTTCGGCTATACAAGCAGGAAAAGAAGGAATTGTATTCACCGTTGTAAGTATTTCTACGTTGATGATTTTAGGATTTTTATTTACCAAACTCTTCAAAATTGAAAAAGCTACAGGCTACCTAATTTCCGCTGGAACAGCAATTTGCGGAGGAAGTGCAATCGCTGCAATCGCGCCAATTACAAAAGCAAAACCCAATCAAATTTCGGTTGCTTTAGCAGTAGTTTTCACATTAAACTCAATTGCATTATTGATTTTCCCACCGCTTGGACATTTATTCAACTTATCTCAACACGAATTTGGTTTATGGTGCGCTATCGCAATTCACGACACAAGTTCTGTCGTTGGAGCAGCAAGTAAATACGGAGAAGAAGCTTTACAAATCGCTACAACAGTGAAATTAGCTCGCGCACTTTGGATTATTCCATTATCGTTTTTAACCTTATTGTTTTTCAAAAACAACACATCAAAAATTAATATTCCGTGGTTTATTGGTCTATTTTTAATCGCTATTTGTGTGAATACCTATGTACCTTTTGTCCATCAATTTAGTCCAATTATTATCGATCTATCTAAAGCTGCTCTTACGCTTACATTATTCTTAATCGGCACAAGTTTATCATTCAAAATGATGAAAAATATCGGCTACAAACCGTTATTAATGGCGATTATTTTATGGGTAATTATTGGTGTTGGAAGTTTAATTATGATTATGAATTTAGCTTAAAATCATTCAGATTTCTATATTTGTTGTTATCTTTAGAACAAGAAAATTTACAATGAATCATCGATTATTAAAAAATATTGCTCTCGGAATTGGATTTTCAATTTCGAGTTTTGTTTCTGCGCAAACCTATACTTTAAAATTCAAAACTAATTACGGAAAATTTGATGTAATGTTATATGATTTCACTCCCAAACATCGCGATTTGATTTTGAGTGAGATTAATAAAGGAACTTATACAAATGCACAATTTAACAGAGTTGTGAAAGATTTCGTCATTCAAGGAGGCGAATTAGATGATCCTATTTTGGCGCGAGAAGCCGAACATCCAGAGCAAAAACCGATTCGTTTAGCGCCAGAATTTAATCCGAAAGCTTTTCATAAAATGGGAGCTTTAGGTGCTGGTCGAGATGGAAATAAAGAAAAAGCTTCTTATTACAATCAAATTTATTTTGTTGTAGGAAAAAAAATTACAGCGAAAGAATTAGATGATTTGGAAACTAAAAAAGGAATCAAATTTACAGCAGAACAACGCGCTGAATATTTAAAAAATGGCGGACAGCCTCGTTTAGATCATGATTTTACAGTTTTTGGAGAAATTACAAAAGGTTTAGACAAAGTCATGAAAATTAGTGAATTTGAAACAAAGAACGAATTACCATTAGAACCTGTTATTTTTTCAATCAAAGTGAAAAAGAAAAAAACGCCTACAAAATATAACAAAACAAGTGTTTCTTTGGGCGGTACAGCGATAGGTTTTTAATTATTATTTTTGCAAATCAATTACAAATTATGCAATCATCAATTTTATTAACGACTTTAAACGCAAAATATATTCACCTCAATTTGGCAATTCGTATTTTGTACGATTTAAATCATCATCATGGAAATATTTTTTGGAAAGAATTTACGATTAAATCTGACTTTGATGAAGTTGCAGAAAAATGCGTTAAATACAATATTATCTGTTTTAGTTGCTACATTTGGAATATTACGCAGACGTTAGAAGTTTGTAAACGAATCAAACAAATTTCTCCTGAAACTAAAATTTTGTTGGGTGGACCAGAAGTTAGTTACGAATATGATGATGTGATTGCAAATGATTATATCGACTATATCATTGTAGGTGAAGGAGAAATTCCGTTCGAGGAATTTGCAGCAAATTATCCCGCAATAGAAAATGTACCGAATTTAGTTTACAAAAAAGAGAACAAAGTTGTTTTCAATGCACAAAATATTCAATTTGATATTAATCGATTAAAAGGTCGAAATCCTTATCAATACGATAATCCAGCGGATTTGGAAAAGAAGGTTTGTTACATCGAAACTTCTCGTGGATGTCCTTATAAATGTGAGTTTTGTTTAGCAAGTTTAGACAATAAAATGCGCTATTTGCCGATGGAAACCATTAAAGAAAATTTGTTGTATTTGATGAAGCATGGAAAAACAATTAAGTTTTTGGATCGAACATTTAATATAAAACGTGATTTTACGATCGAATTGTTTCAATTTATTTTGGATCATTATCGTGAAGGAAATGTTTTTCAGTTCGAGATTACAGCAGATATTGTTCATCCTGATATTATAAAATTCATCAACGAAAATGTTCCAAAAAATCTTTTCCGTTTCGAAATCGGAATTCAAACCGTTAATCAACAAAGTAATCGAGAAGTTTCGCGCAAGCAAAATTTTGAAAAAACGTCAAATGTTATCAATCAATTGAAAGATCGTATTGAGATGCATTTAGATTTAATTGTTGGTTTACCTTTGGAATATATTGATGATTTGAAATTTAGTTTCGAAGAAACCTTTAAACTATATCCACCAGAATTGCAATTAGGTTTTCTGAAATTTCTGAAAGGGACTCCAGTTCGTCAAAAATATGAAAACTATGGTTACCATTTTGATCCAATGCCGCCTTATCAAATTATAAAAAGTGATTTTTTAAGTGAAAATGATTTAGAAAATATTACTGCTTTAGAAAATGCTCTGGAGATTTATTGGAACAAACCAAGAACGCCAGAAACGCTGAAATATATTAGTCAAAAGTATTCTATTTTCGATTATTTGATGGGATTAGGACAATATTTTGAGCAGCATCATTTGTTTCACAAACATACCTTGAACGATGTTTTTCAAACGATTTACGATTTTGCGCAAACATTTACAAACGACAAAATTATATTAGAATTAATCGCGATTGATTATTATAGTTTTCATAAATCAAAACCAAAAGATTTATTTGAAATGGAACAAAAAATTGAAGAAGATTTGAGTGAACTTGCTTCTCATCCAAAAAGTAAATTTGTTTCGATTCCAATTTCATTTGATTATCTAATTTGGAAAGATGAAAATCGAATTGAAGAAACTACTGAAAATTGGTTAATAGAATTTGTAGGAACTTCTCACAATATTATTCATTGCGAAGTTTTAGAGAAATAGAAGTATAAAAAAACCTCTCAAATATTTGAGAGGTTTTTTTCTTAAGATTAGAATTGCTTATTGCCATCCACCTCCAACAGCGCGATATAATTCGACCATTGATGATAAAGATGATAATTTCGCATCAACAACATTCAATTCAGCATTCAACCCATTGTCTCTTGCTGTAATTACTTCTAAATAGTTTGCCATACCGTAGTTTAACAATTCTTCAGAATAGGTAATTGCTTGATTGTATAATTGATATTCTTTTTGTTTATATTCAGCTTTCTTCGTTGCTGCATCGTATGTGTATAACGCATCAGAAACCTCTTTACTTGCATTTAAGATTTTGCTTTTATAATTAATCAAAGCATTTTCTTGATTTGCTAAAGCAACTTCTTTTTGGGTACGCAATTTACGTTGTTGTAATAAAGGCTGAGTTAAGCTACCGATAACCGTCGCAAATAAAGATTGCGCACTAAACAATTTATCGATATCAATTCCTTGTACACCACCTGTTGCAGTAATAGAAAGAGAAGGATAAAAACTTGCATTCGCAACGTTAACATTCTCAAAAGCGTTCATCAATCCAAACTCTGCAGCTTTGATATCAGGACGATTTTCTAATAATTGAGCTGGAACACCAACAGATAATTTTTCGTCAATTTTTTGAGAAGCTAAGTTTGTACGATTAATAGATTGAGGATTTGTTCCTAACAAAATACTCATCACATTTTCATTCATCTTAATTCCATTTTCGACGTCAACCAATAATGATTTCACATTGAACAATTGCGCTTCTGTTTGGTTAACTGCAACTTCTGTAACATTACCAGCTTCTTTCAAAGCTTTCGTTGTTTCTAAACTTTGCTCGCGGTTGATTAAAGTTTTATCTAAAATTCTTTTTTGCTCATCTAAAGCCAATAAGTTGTAATACGCATTTGCAATAGAAGCAACAATTTGTGTTTTTACCGCTTTGTGCGCTTCTACGGTTTGTAAATAAGTTGCAGCAGATGCACGTTGATTACTTCTGATTTTACCCCAAATATCTGCTTCCCAACTTAAGTTACCTGAAACTTCATATTGGTTTGCAGCTCTTTTACCTCCTTGGTTAGCAATAGCTGCCCCAAACTGAGTATTTACTGAACTTTCTGTAAATGTATATTTTGGTCCAACAGATAAAGTTGGTAAATAACCTGCTTTACCTTGTTTAGCATACGCTTCAGCGACTGCAATATTTTGCAGTGCTGAACGTATATCTAAATTATTTTGTAAACCTTGATTAATCAAAGCTTGTAATTGAGTATCTGTAAAAATTTGTTTCCAAGAAACAGTTGCAACACTTGCACTGTCTTTTGCAATAACATCTGTTCTGAAATTTGCTTCATTTACAACAGCTTCAGGACGATGATAATCTTTTGCTACGAAACAAGACTGAACAGCAAACAATCCAGTAGCAATTAAAGTAATATTTAATATTCTATACTTTTTCATAATTAGATTGAATTATTATGTTCAACTTCTCCTTGTGGACGGTCAAATTTCATTGGTTTGATTTTCTCTTGTAATGTTTGGAAAATAACAAACAATACTGGAATTACGAATACCCCTAAAACTGTTCCGATTAATAATCCAAATGCTGCTCCAGTACCAACTGAACGGTTACCAGCAGAAGAAACTCCTGTTGCAACAACTAATGGCATTAAACCTAAAATAAAGGCGAAAGATGTCATTAAGATTGGACGTAAACGTGCTTTTGCACCATCAATAGCAGCTTGAACAATTGTCATTCCGTGTGCACGTCTTTGTAAAGCGAACTCTACAATCAAAATCGCATTTTTAGCTAATAAACCAACTAACATGATTAAGGCAATTTGGAAATAAATGTTATTTTCAAGACCAGCTAACCACTGAGATAAATATGCTCCCATAATACCACATGGTACAGATAATAATACTGCTAATGGTAATACGTACGATTCATATTGTGCAGATAAAATAAAGTAAACAAACACAATACATAATGCAAAGATTAATACTGTTTGTGAACCTGCATTTACCTCTTCACGAGTTAAACCAGAGAAATCTGTTCCATAATTAGCAGATAATA
Organism: Empedobacter sp. UBA3239; assembly: GCF_002362875.1. NCBI lineage: Bacteria > Pseudomonadati > Bacteroidota > Flavobacteriia > Flavobacteriales > Weeksellaceae > Empedobacter > Empedobacter sp. UBA3239. Next base: position 16,383 of record NZ_DEVJ01000015.1, read on the forward strand.
CTTGTGCATTAACTTCGTTAATTGCATTAATCGCATCACCTGTAGAATAACCTGGTTTTACAGCCCCACTAATATTTGTATTCGTAAATAAGTTAAAACGGTTAATAGAGTTTGGTCCATATACACGGTTTAATATTACAAACTGTGATACTGGAGTCATTGTTCCATCTGTTGTTTTAACGAACATTTTATTTAAACTCATTTCGTTGATACGATCTTCTGGTAATGCTTGAATATAAACACGGTATTGTTTACCAAAACGTGTAAAATCTGCTGCATATAAACCTCCAATATATCCTTGTAATGTAGAGAAAATTGAACTAACTGAAACACCTGATTGTTTTGCTCTTTCGATATTAATATCAATTTCATATTGAGGGAAATTAGTATTTAAAGAAGATTGAGCATATAAAATCTCAGGTCTTTGCATTAATGCACCAATATATTCATTAGCGAATTTATTAAAGTCATTAATTTCTCCTCCGGTTTTATCCATTAACTTTAATTCGAAACCAGATGACATACCAAAACCAGGAATTGCTGGTGGTTGGAAGAAAATCATTTGAGCATCTGGAATTTGAGCAGCAGCTCCAAATAATTTACCAATAATAGTATTTACCTGTAAATCATCTGTTGTACGCTCTTCGAATGGTTTTAATTTTACGAACATCATACCGTAGTTAGATCCCGCACCATTAATAATAGAGTTACCAGAAATAATTGTTGCTTTATCAACTCCTGGGATATCTTTTATTTTTTGTTGGAATTCTCTCTCTACTTCATAAACACGGTCCATAGAAGCACCGGCTGGTAATTCGATATTACCAATAATGAATCCATTATCCTCTGTTGGTACGAATCCTGATGGCATCATTTTACCAATTCCATAAATTCCGAAAGCAGAAGCAATAATGATGATAAATGAAATCCATTTATGTTTAAATAAAAACTTAAATGATCTTCCGTATTTATTTGTCATTGTATCAAACGCTGTATTGAAAGCATCAAATAAACGTTGAACAAAATTACGTTTGTGTTCTCCTTCTTCATGAGCTTTTAAGAATAAAGCACATAATGCTGGAGATAATGTTAAGGCATTTAAAGCAGAAATTAAAATAGAAACAATTAAAGTAATACCAAATTGTTTATAGAAAACTCCTGTTGGACCAGAAATAAATGTTACAGGAACAAATACCGCACACATTACTAACGTAATAGAGATAATAGCTCCAGAAATTTCGTCCATTGCATTCTTAGTTGCATCTAAAGGTGTTTCATGATGAGATTCCATCCTAGCGTGAACAGCTTCCACAACAACAATGGCATCATCCACCACAATACCAATGGCGAGAACTAAGGCAAATAACGTTAACAAGTTTAATGAGAAACCTGCTAAGTTTAAGAAAAAGAATGTACCAATAATAGAAACAGGTACAGCAATTAACGGTACTAATGTTGAACGGAAATCTTGTAAGAAGATATATACAACAATAAATACTAATATAAATGCCTCAATCATTGTATGAATTACCTTCTCAATAGAAGCATCTAAGAATGTATTCGTATCCATTAAAATAGTATATGATATACCATCTGGAAATTGTTTAGATGCATTCTCAAGTTCAATTCTTAAGTTATTAATGATATCTTGTGCATTAGAACCTGGTGTTTGGTAAACTGCAAATACAGCAGATGGATTACCATTCATTTCAGATGTACTAGAATATGTTTGTGCACCAAACTCAATATCTGCAACGTCTTGTAATCTTAAAACTTGACCATTACCTAATGATTTTATAACAATATTACGGTATTGATCTTCCGTTTTATAACGTCCAGAATATGTAATTGCATACTCAAAAGATTGTCCAGCATTTTGCCCTAAAGCTCCAGCTGCAGCCTCTAAAGATTCTTGTGATAATGCAGCAGAAACATCAGAAGGAACCAATCCATAGCTAGCCATACGAGATGGATTTAACCAAATACGCATAGAGTAAGTCATTGCTCCAAAAACTGTTGCATCACCTACACCATTTACCCTTTTTAAAGCAGGGATAACATTAATATTCAAATAGTTTTGAATATATTTTTGGTCATATTTTGGATTAGTTGAACTAACAGATGTAAACATTAAGGCAGACGTTTGTTGCTTTTGCGTTACAACTCCTGAACGTGTTACCTCTGAAGGTAATAAAGGAGTTGCACGAGCAACACGGTTTTGCACGTTTACCTGCGCAATATCTCCATCTACTCCTGGTTTAAAAACAACTGTTGTTGTTGCTGAACCGTTATTAGATGCAGTTGATTGAATGTAGTCCATTCCCTCAACCCCATTTACTTGCTCTTCTATTGGAATTACAACAGATTCCATTACTGTCTTCGCATTTGCACCTGGATAAGATGCAGTGATCTGAACAGTTGCAGGAGCAATATCCGGATACTGAGTAACTGGAATAATAATCAATCCCAATACACCCAATATTAATATAATAATAGAAATTACCGTCGATAGAACGGGTCTTTCAATAAACTTTTTTAACATACAATTCGTTTTTTAGAAAACTGTTTTTGTAGATTCTACAATTTGATCAAAATTTGCAGTTGTAGGTTTAATAGGTGTTTTATCTCTTAATTTACCAACACCTTGTGCAACCACTTTATCTCCTTTTTTAACTCCGTCTTTAACTACAACAAGACCATTTGTTTTGTCTAAAATATTAACTGTTGTAGCAATTGCAGAGTCATTTCTTACTTTGTAAACATAAGTTAAACCTTGTTGCTCAAATGTTGCAGCAGCAGGAACTACTGTTGCATCTACATAAGTTTTAGGAACACGGATACGTCCTGAGTTTCCGTTTGCTAACAATCTTGATTCGTTGTTAAACGATACACGGAAATCTATTGTTCCAGTTACAGGATTAATTTGACCAGTTACTGTTTGGATTTTTCCTTTTTCAGGATAAACTTCTCCATTTGCTAATACTAAATCAACCGCTGGAATTTTATTTAATTTATCTTTTAAAGTTGTTCCTTCAGTTTTTGAAATAAAATTTAAATAATCTCTCTCATTCATTGAGAAATAAGCATATACTCTACTTGTATTTGAAACTGTAGTAATTGGAACTTGATCCGTAGGACCAACTAATGTCCCTTGACGAGAATTAATAGAACCAACCACTCCACTAATAGGTGCTCTAACAACAGAATAATCTACATTTGCTTGAGCTCCTTTGTAACTTGCTTGCGCTTGAGTAACACCAGCCTGCGCTTGAGACTTAGCAGCTACAGCTTGATTATAACTCGCTTGCGCTTTTGCTAGATTAGCTTTTGCAGTTTCTAATTGTACATTACTAATAATGTTTTTTTGTACTAAAGGAGTTAATTTGTTCACCTCTACTTGAGCTGCTTGCACTGCCGCCTGCGCTGCACTTACATTAGCCTGAGCCGCTTTTACATTAGCTTGCGCTGCACCAACACCTGATTTCAAAGCATCCGCATTCTGAGTTAAAACATTTGTCTCTAATTTGAACAAAGGTTGACCAGCTTGTACATATTGACCTTCATCAACATAAACTTCTGTAATATATCCTTGTATTTTTGCACGAACATCATTATTTACAATACCTTGAATATTTGCAGGGTATTCATCATAACTCGTTACCACTTTCGTTGGCACATCAACCACCGGATAAGGCGTTGGACCTTGTGCTTGTTGAGCAGCAGCATTGTCTTTCTTTCCACAAGAACTCAAAGCTATTGCCAAAGCACCAACCATTATAACGTTAACGTTTTTCATATTACTTTTACTTATTTTCTAGTTGAATTTTATTTATTTTTTGTATTGTCTCGTCTAATATCACTTTTGTTTGATTAAGATGTTCCAAATAGATATCAACGACCCTATTTTCAACATTTTTAGAAAGCGTATTATTCTCTAGTTTATGTTCTTTTATTCGATTTGTATAACCTATATCTTGAGAAATCATTTCATATAAAAAATCTAATTTCTCTGTCAAATAATTAAAATTTAATCTAAAATATCTTTTTCTAGAGTTAATTTTATTTATGTATTCGATATGTTTCATCGATAGTAAGTAGTTAATAGAGTTTGATAAGGAACTTTTACTAACATTAAAAATCTCAAGAAGTTCTTCGAAAGTAAATCCCTCCTCATCTGATTCTAAAATCATGTATGCTTGCAACTTAGCCGTCAATGGAGGAAAACCATAAGTTCTCTCCAAAAAAGCACTATAGCTGCAAAAAAGATCCAAATTACATGCTTGATTTTTTATATTCATAATTGTATAATCTACAAAACCATGCAAATATAAAATAGTTAGTTCTGTTTACACAGAACTAACTATACTTTTTTCGATGTTTAACAATTAATTAAATTAATAATTTGTTAATTCACTATTTTTAAGACTAACAAAAATAGACCAAACCAATTAATAATAAGTCAATTATAGTAAATTTAATTATTATTTCACAAAATATTTCATAAGCAAACTTTTGTTTAAAAGAACTATTAAGACTTAAAATTTATAGGAGTTTTTGTTAAAAAAATATTAATTTCATCAACATCGTTTAAATAATCGAATTTTAAATCTTCATGAAATTTTTCAAAAATAGAAAAAATCAATTTCAATCTGCCATGTTGATAATTGTATAATTTTTCTGCATTATCTCCTGTTGTATAAGTTTCAAAAAGATAAGGATAACGACTAAAAGATTCTTGAATGATATATTTTCTCAATTCAAATTCTGACACTTTATCTTTCGTAATTTGAACATGATAGTTCACAATTCCACTCAATGTTTTTAACGTCAACAACAATTGACGATGACTTCTATTTATGTTAATCTGATTAATTAAGTGATGAGACTTTTCAAACTGAAAATCAATCTTTTCATAAATATTTTTTACACGATCTTGCAAATCATTTTCATTCTCTAATAATTGAAAATGCAAATGTTCTACTAAAGTTTCATCTTTATTGATAAGACGCAAAAGAAGTTTATCTTTTTCTTTTGAAGGAAGATCTAAAATAGAATTTTTCAATTCAGGAACGTCTTTCAATTTCATACTTATTTTGTTTGTTGTTAGCTTGCTTAAAATTACAAAAATATTCGAGATAATTCATTTTACACAAAACGATTAAATCATATAAATAATGTATATTCGAATAAATAAATCATAACCTAAATGTCAAAATCACTCAAAATCTACATCATTTCTTCAGTTCTTCTCATTTTATTTTTATTGAGTTTAAACCTTATGGGGTTGAATTTAAAAGGAGAATATACCTATCAAATTCTTGCTTGGACTTGGATTATTTTCACCTTTTATATCATTATTAAATTTTGGGAAATTATCTATATCAAAATTTATGGATTTTTGCTTTTTGCTTTTTGCTTTAGTTGGATTAAGCATTTTACCAATGGCAATTCCGTTTCTATCTATCGTTAGTTTTTTATTCAATATGAATACAATTCAAACCATTAAAGTAAACGATGAATATAAAATAGTAGTTACGAAAAAAGTTATGGCAATGAAACGTGCTTATATCTATAATTCTGAATCTAAATTTCCTATTTTAGAAAAATCAAACAATATCGCGAGACCAGATTATAGTGATATTGTTTCTGAAACATTAAATATTAATTCTGATGATCCAAAGCTATATGAATACGAAAACGAACCTATTCAGCAAGCTAAACTGATTTCTATAAACAAGGATAGTATTGGAATTGAAATATCAAATTCTCAACAAAAAGAAAATTATTTATCATAACCTTAACGAAACTTATGGATATTAAGCGCATTTCGTGATTTATAATCCGTACTTTTGCACTCCGAAAAAAGGATTATAATTATGAAAAGCGTTGTAGAACACAGAAAATTACTTGGAGTTGATAAAAATGTAACTCTAAAAGAGTTGAAAACAATTTACAGAAATACGATGAAAGATGCGCATCCTGATAAATTTATCAACGACGAAGCAGGTAAAATAGAAGCTGAAGAAAAAAGTAAAGTTGTGATCGAAGCATACCACTTTTTAGTAAGTATTAATCCTGAAACGCACGAAAAAAACAAAGAAGAATATACGATTACAACTGCAAAATCTAACATTCATGATTTTTATATGGATGAACAAATTTTGAAAGTAGAACATTTAGATGGAAATCATTACGAGTATTTTGGCGTTCCTAAAAATACGTACATCAAAATGGTAAATTCTGATTCTCCAAGCCGTTTTGCAAGAAGACATATCTATGGAAAATTTACGCATAGAAAAGCTGGTGAAGCAATGAAAGATTAATTATCGGAACGATATATAACAAAAAAACCACTTCGATTGAAGTGGTTTTTTTTTATGCTTAATATATTCTATTGATTAGTTTCCTAAAATATAGTTGAAAATCAATGGAGCTACGATTGTCGCATCAGATTCTATCATGTATTTCGGCGTATCGATGTCTAATTTACCCCATGTAATTTTTTCGTTTGGAACAGCTCCAGAATAAGATCCGTAAGATGTTGTAGAGTCAGAAATTTGACAGAAATATGCCCAGAAAGGAACATCTGTCCACTCTAAATCTTGGTACATCATTGGAACAACACAAATTGGGAAATCTCCAGAGATACCACCAGCAATTTGGAAGAAACCTACACCTTTACCATCAGAATTAGCACGATACCACTCTGTTAAGTAAATCATGTATTCAATTCCAGATTTTACTGTAGACGCTTTTAAATTACCTTTGATTACGTTAGACGCAAAAATGTTTCCTGTTGTAGAGTCTTCCCAACCTGGACAAACGATAGGTAAATTTTTCTCAGCTGCAGCAACAATCCAAGAATCTTTCGGATCAATTTCGTAGTATTGCTCTAAAACTCCAGAATTTACAACTTGATATAAAAATTCGTGTGGTAAATAACGCTCACCTTTTTCTTCAGCAGCATGCCAAACATTCTCTAAATGCTCTTGTAAACGACGAAAAGCCTCCTCTTCTGGAATACAAGTATCTGTAACACGATTGAAGTGCGTATCTAACAATTCGCGCTCTTGCTCTGGTGTTAAATCACGGTAATTTGGAATTCTTTTATAGTGTGAATGCGCAACTAAATTCATTACGTCTTCTTCTAAATTTGCTCCTGTACAAGAAATGATGTGCACTTTATCTTGGCGAATCATTTCAGCTAATGAAATTCCTAATTCAGCAGTAGACATTGCTCCACCCAAAGAAATTAACATTTTACCACCTTCTAACAAGTGTTGCTCATATCCTTTTGCAGCGTCAACTAAAGCAGCTGCATTAAAGTGTCTATAGTTATGTTCTATAAACTGACTGATTGGTCCTTTACTCATTTTATTTGTTTTTTATTTATTTAAAATTCAATTATTTGTATCCCAAAGTATTCAACACATCTTGATGCGTTTGTTCTTCAGAATATACTTTTGCTTCATAATTTTCATCAATCAAAATATATTTGGGCTGAGGAATTAAACAGTGATTAATTCCACCAAAACCACTAATATTATCTTGATATGCTCCTGTATTAAAGAAACCGATATACAATGGTTTTGCTTGATCATATTTCGGAAGATAAATAGCATTTACATGCTGTTCTGAATTGTAATAATCGTCAGAATCACATGTTAAACCTCCTAATAATACACGTTCATACTTATCGTACCAACGGTTAATTGGTAACATTACAAATCGTTTCGAAATTGCCCAAGCATCTGGCAAAGTTGTCATAAAAGAAGAATCGATCATATCCCAATACTCTTTATCATTTTGTTTCTTTTGATAAAGAATTTTGTAGACTACTCCTCCACTTTCTCCAACTGTAAACGAACCAAATTCTGTAAAAATATTTGGAACAGCAATTCCTTCTTCATCACAAATCATTTTAATTTGCAACAAGATTTCTTTCGCCATGTATTCGTAATCATATTCGAAATTCAACGAATTTTTGATTGGGAATCCACCACCAATATTCAAACTATCTAATTCTGGACAAACTTTTTTAAGGTTTACATAAACTCTCAAACATTTTGTCAACTCATTCCAATAATACGAATTGTCTTTAATTCCTGTATTAATAAAGAAATGAAGCATTTTCAATTTAATGCGTTCATTAGGTTTTACCATTGTCTGATAAAAAGGAACAATATCCTTATAACCAATTCCTAAACGAGAAGTATAAAATTCAAATTTTGGTTCTTCTTCCGATGCAATACGAATTCCGATTTCAAAATCACCTTCAATTGCCTCAGAAAACAAATCAACTTCCTCGTAATTGTCAATTACTGTAATCGTTTTACGATGTCCGCTATTTACCAAACGAGCAATATTTTCTACATATTCCTCACGCTTGAAACCGTTACAAACAACATATTGATCGTCTGTAATCAAACCTTCTCCAATCAAATTTTCGACAATATTAATGTCAAATGCAGAAGATGTCTCAATGTGAATATCGTTTTTTAATGCTTCACCTAAAATGTGACGAAAGTGAGAACTTTTTGTACAATAACAATAATTGTAAGTTCCCTCATAGTTTAACTCTTCACGCGCTTTTTCGAACCAACCTTTCGCTTTCTGAATGTTTTGCGAAATTTTAGGCAAATATGTGAATTTTAATGGTGTTCCATGTTCTTCGACCAAAGCTTTTAGGTCAATTCCATTAAATTTTAAGTACTCTCCATCTAATTCAAATTCATCTTGTGGAAAGTCAAATGATTGCGTGATTAAATCTATGTATTTAGTTTTCATTATGCTTTATAAATGTTACGTGTGTTTAATAATTCTAAAAATTTTGCAAAAAAATTAGGGTATTACAGACGTATCGCATAATATACATTGCGAAGCAATAAGGGGAAAGAATAATTCTTAAATTCGTTTCTATTCATTAAAACTACTGCGTTAAAGCTCTTTCTATTCTCAACGCTTTCGAATAAAAGGTTAAAACTCATCAACTTTTTTTATTAAAAAAATTATAAAAATACTTGTCGCAAATATAAGTTTTTTAATTCTGTTAAAAAGATAAAATAATATTAAAATTTAGCTTTACAGAACTGATGTTTTATGATGTAAAACAAATATTCAACAATTATTCAAAAATTTATTTTTTCTTTAAGGTTTAGCAAGGTTAAATATTGTATTTTTGAAATCGTTTTGAACGTAAATTATGGGTAAAATTATTGCTATTGCTAACCAAAAAGGTGGTGTTGGTAAAACGACAACTTCGTTAAACCTTGCCGCTTCATTAGGTGTTTTAGAGAAAAAAGTTTTATTAATTGACGCAGATCCGCAAGCAAATGCAACATCTGGTTTGGGTTTTGATTTGGATGAAATCGAAGCTGGAACCTATGAAGTATTGGAAAATGAAGTGCTTGCGAGCAAAGCTATTTTACAATCAGAATCGCCAAACCTAGACTTGATGCCTGCTCATTTAGATTTAGTTGCTGCCGAGATTGAGATTGTAGATTACGAGAACCGCGAATACATGTTAAAAAACGCGTTGTCAGAAATCAAAGATCAATATGATTATATTATTATAGATTGCGCGCCTTCACTTGGTTTAATTACTTTGAATGCGCTTACAGCTGCAGATTCTGTGATTATTCCTATTCAGTGCGAATATTTTGCATTAGAAGGTTTAGGAAAATTATTAAATACGATAAAAGGAATTCAACAACATCACAACAAAGAACTGGATATTGAAGGTTTATTGTTGACGATGTATGATTCGCGTTTACGCCTTTCTAATCAAGTATTAGACGAAGTGAACAATCATTTTCCGCAAATGGTTTTCAAAACAATTATTACTCGAAATGTACGTTTGTCAGAAGCACCAAGTTTTGGCGAAACAATTATTCAGTACGACGCAGCAAGTAAAGGTGCAGAAAATTACTTAAATTTAGCGCGTGAATTTTTAATTAACAACAACGATACAGTTTAAATAAAATGGCAAAGCCAAACAAAAATAATCGCTTGGGACGTGGATTATCTGCTCTATTAAAGGATGAACCAACTGTAAAAACAGCACAAGATGAAGGTGCTAAAAAATTGGTTGGAAACATTTTGGAAATAGATTTAGAAAAAATCACCGCGAATCCTTGGCAACCACGAACTAATTTCGATAAAAAAACTTTAGAGGAATTGGTTTCGTCTATTCAAACATTAGGCGTTATTCAACCGATTACGATTCGTAAAAAACCAACTGGTGAATATGAATTGATTTCTGGTGAAAGACGTTTTCGCGCTTCGCAATTAGCTGGTAAAAAAACAATTCCGGCTTATGTGCGTTTAGCAAATGACCAAGAAATGCTGGAAATGGCATTGGTCGAAAATATTCAGCGTCAAGATTTAGATGCGATCGAAATTGCACTTTCTTACCAACAATTGATTGATGAAATCAAGTTAACACAAGAAGAATTAAGTAAACGTGTTGGGAAAGACAGAACGTCTATTACCAATTATTTGCGTTTATTAAAATTAGACCCAATTATCCAAACAGGAATTCGTGACGGAATGATTTCAATGGGACACGGTCGCGCTTTGATGGCTATTGATGATACTGATTTACAATTTGATATTTACGAAAAAATTGTCAAAAACAATTTATCTGTACGTGATACAGAACGTTTAATCAAATCGATAAAAGAAGGCAAACCTGAGAAAAAAGCAACAAATGAATTGCCTTATCAGTACAAAGAAGCATTAAGTTCTATTTCAAATTTATTGAATACGAAAGTTGAAATAAAACGTGCAAATAATGGAAAAGGTAAAATCATTCTGAATTTTACTTCAGATGATGAGTTTGAACGATTAAGAAAATTTTTAAATGAAAATTAAATCATTCTTACTTGGATTAACGATCTCTTCGACGTTTGCTTTTGGTCAGGTTAAAACGGATTCTTTAGTCGTTGTCGAAAATAATATTATTGTAAACGATACAATGAGCGTAACTAAAGAAGTTTTGATGGAAAAAAGTCCAATTAGAGCATCTTTGTATTCGGCTATTTTACCTGGTGCTGGACAATTGTACAACAAAAAATGGTTAAAAGCACCTATTGCGCTTGGTTTAGTAGGTACAGGAACAGGTTTCACGATTTATTACAATAATTTGTACAAAAAATACCGAAAAGCTTATATTGCGGTAAGAGAAGGAACACCAAACGAATTCACAGGAATTTTATCTGCAGAACAATTGGCAGTTATTCAAGATGATTACAAACGAAAACGTGATTATAGTGTCGCTTTAACTGCATTAGCTTATTTATTAAATATTGTAGATGCTACTGTTGATGCGCATTTATTCACAGTTCGTAATGACACAGAAATGTCATTCAAACCAACAGTCATTCAAGATGAAATGACATTAGAGCCAGTTTTAGGATTGGCATTTAACTTAAAATTTTAGAAATTACAGATGAAAATTGCATTAATAGGATACGGAAAAATGGGAAAAGCCATTGAAGAAATTTTAATTCAACGCGGACACGAAGTTGTACTTAAAATATCTCGTACTCCACTTGCGGAAGAATTAAATGATGTTGAAGTTGCAATAGAATTTTCTAGACCAGAATTTGCTTACGACAACCTTAAAGTATTACTTGAAAATAAAGTCGCAACAATTTGTGGAACAACAGGATGGTTAAATAAACAAGAAGAAATTAATCATTTAGCAATTTCAAATAACACCGCTTTTTTATATGCTTCTAACTTTAGTTTGGGCGTTAATTTATTCTTCGAATTAAATTCTATTTTAGCTCGAATGATGAATAAATATCGTAACGAATACCAAATTAATCTAGAAGAAATTCATCATACACAAAAGCTTGATGCACCTTCTGGAACAGCGATTACAATTGCAGAAGGAATTATTGACAATTCAACATATAATTCTTGGTCGATGGACGAAAAAGCAAAAGACATTATTCCAGTTGAAGCAAAAAGAATCGAGGATGTTCCCGGAACACATATCGTACAATATAACTCTGATGTAGATACTATTGAGATTTCTCATACGGCGCATTCTCGCAAAGGTTTTGCCTTAGGTGCCGTGATTGCTACGGAATGGATTTGGAATAAACAAGGTGTTTTCACAATGAAAGATGTACTTGAACTGAACTAAATTAAAATACTAAATATCAAAAACTTATGCATGTACTAATTTACTGGTTAATTGGTTTTATTATTGCCAATATAATCTTTGGAGCTGCAACTTGGAAATTATATAAAAATGCTGGAAAGCAAGCAATTCAAGCTTATATTCCTTTTCTAAATATCTGGAAAGGTTTAGAAATTATCCATCGTCCAAAATGGTGGATTATTCTATTTTATTTGCCAATTGTTGGTCCTATTTTTTGGTTAGTATTCTTTGTTGATTTAGGAGATTCTTACGGAAAAATTGAAACAAAAGACAAAGTCATTATGGTTTTGACTTTAGGTTTATACATTTTTGCGGTTAATTATTCTGATAATCCAAAATATTTAGGTCCAGAAAAACGCAAACCAACATTTGTTTCTTCCTTAATTTTTGCCCTTGTTTTAGCAACTTTGGTTCATAACTGGTTTATTCAACCAATGATTGTTCCAACAGGATCAATGGAAAATACAATCAAAATTGGTGATGCTTTATTTGTAGAAAAAGTAAGTCATGGAGCGCGTGTTCCTATGACACCAATCGGAATTCCATTCTCAGAATTTATTTACCGAGATGGTTTTATCGACAAAGCTCGCCTACCTTATATGCGTATTCCAGGTTGGAGAGATTTAAAATCGAATGATATTGTTGTCTTCAACTATCCTACAGATTCTATTTACAATGCGATCGATCGTAAAGATGCTTATGTAAAACGTTTAGTTGGTTTACCAGGAGAAACTGTACAGATTCGTAATGGAGTTTTATATGTAAACGATAAAAAATTCATTCCGAAAAAAGATGCACAAGTTCAGCATGCTTATACAGTTGTTGTAAAAACTCCTTTCAGTGATAAATTATTATACGATAATTTTGGAATCATAAGTACAGATTATAATGCTGCAAAACAAGGTGACGGAACATTTATTTATCAATTTGCAGCTTTGACTGATGCTCATGTTACAGCAATGAAATCTAATGCAAATGTAGTTTCTGTTGAACCTATTTTACAACCTGTAGGTGAAAAAACGGAACATATTGTAAATGGAAAAATTGATAGTACAAACACTATTTTTCCAGTAAACAAAAACTGGAATCCAGATCAATACGGACCTTTATACATTCCGAAAAAAGGTGATGTAGTTGATGTTAACAAAGAAACTTTAGCGCAATATATTAACATTATTCGTCGCTATGAAAACAATACATTAAGAGTTGATTCTACAAACGGTAAGTTTGATGTATTTATCAATGATCAAAAAACAGATAAATACGAAATCAAACAAAATTATTATTTTATGGTTGGTGATAACAGAAATCAATCATTAGATGCACGTTTCTTTGGTTATGTTGGAGAAGATCATATTATTGGTCGTCCAATTATGATTTGGGCAAATATGAACGGAATGTTCGAGCCTGCTGCTCCTAAGAAATTTATTTGGAATCGTTTCTTTACTTCAATAAATAATGATAATCCGGACAAAACTTCGTACGGAATTTATGTTTTAATTGCCTTAATTGGTTGGATTGGATATGATATTGTAAAAGCTCGTAAAGAGAAAAAGAAAAACAAATATTAATAAAAAGAGCGATTAAAATCCTCTAAATTATAAAATTAACAACACTATAAATGTGCATTATAAGCTAATTGTAATGCACATTTCCATATAAAATAATAGAATGAAAAATACGTTTGCAGCTTTTTATTTTGGACCGATTGATTACTATGCAGAAATGGTAAAAAGCCAAACTTTGGATATCGAAGTTCAAGAAAATTTTCAAAAGCAAACTTACCGTAACCGCATGTATATTTTGGGCGCAAATGGTAAATTGATGTTGAATATTCCAATCTTACACAACGGAACGCGCTTATTCAAAGATTTACAACCTTCTTACGAATATGATTGGCAAAAAGAACATATCAAATCATTAAAGTCAGCTTATCAAAGTTCTCCATATTTCGAATATTATGAAGATGAAGTTATTCCGATTTTAGAACAAAAAGAAAAGTTTTTATTAGATTTTAATCTAAAAACAATTGATTTTATCAACAAGAAATTAAGCTTAGATTTAGATATTTCTAAAACTGAAACATATCAAGATTTAAATCCTGAAAATGATTTCAGAAATCAATTTTCTGCTAAAAAAGCTTCTCAATACAACTTACCAGAATATGCACAAGTTTTTGATGATAAATTTGAGTTTATAGAAGGTTTGAGTATCTTAGATTTACTTTTTAGCGAAGGGCCAAGTGCCGCAGTATATTTAAAAAACTTAATAAAATAACAACATGAGAAAATTATTTATTGCTTTAGGATTTGCCTTTACATTAGGGTTTGCTCAAGCACAAACAACAGAGGTACCAAAAGAAAAATGGTATCATGCAGGTGTAGAACAAACAGGTGTTTATGGTGTAAATACTGATCAAGCTTTACAATTCTTAAAAGACAACAAAAGAAAAGCTAATACAATTATTGTAGGAGTTTTGGACAGTGGTGTTGAAAATTTCCACGAAGATTTGAAAGCAAATATGTGGTCAAATCCAAAAGAAATTCCAGGAAACGGAATCGATGATGACAAAAATGGTTATATTGATGATGTGCATGGATGGTCTTTCTTAGGAACAGCAAAAGGAATCAATTACAATGATGATACAACTGAATTAACACGTGTTTACAAAGCTTTATCATCTAAATACGCAACTTTCGATCAAAAGAAAAATCATGAAGCTATTTTAAAAAATCCTACTGAATATGCTGAATTTCAAAAAATTGAAAAAGAATATTTAAGCGCTGTAGGAAAAGCAAAATATAACCAACAAGTTGCTCAATCTAAATTGAATGCAGTTGAAGGTGGTGTAAATAAAATGGTTCTTGAATTTGGTGATACTAAATTAACCAAAGATATTTTAAAAAATTATCAACCAACAGATTCTCAAATCTTAGAAGCTTTATGGATTTTTGGTGAATTGAAAGAAGAGCAATGGATTGGAAAAACGATGAAAGAAGTTTCGAATACCTATTTAGGAGCTGCTCGTCGTGCTGCGAAGGGAGATGCTTTATCTTCTCACTTAAATTTAGATTTGGTTGATCGTAAAAATGTTGACAATCCAAATGATAAGAAAGAGCGTTTTTATGGAAACGGAGATTCTAACGGACCTGAGTCTTCTCACGGAACTCACGTTGCTGGAATTATCGGTGCTGTAAGAGGAAATAATATCGGTTCTGAAGGAACAACAGGAGGAAATAATGTAAAAATTATGTCTGTTCGTACAGTTCCAAATGGAGATGAGCGCGATAAAGATGTTGCAAATGCTATTTATTATGCAGTTGACAATGGAGCAAAAATCTTGAACATGTCTTTCGGAAAACCTTATTCTCCTGATGCAGATTTAGTTTGGGATGCGTTCAAATATGCTTCTGATAAAGGTGTTTTAATCGTTAAAGCTGCAGGAAATAGCAACGAAGATATTGATGTTCATGTACATTATCCAACTAATTTCAGAAATGGAAATACTGTTTCTAAATCTGTCCTTACAGTTGGTGCTTCTACTAAAGATCCAAATGCATTAAAAGCTCGTTTCTCTAACTATGGTAAAAAATCGGTAGATGTTTTTGGACCAGGACAAGAGATCTATGCAACATATCCAGGTGTTGATCAATATCGTTTCTTAAACGGAACTTCTATGGCTTCGCCTGCTGTTGCTGGTGTTGCTGCATTAGTTTGGTCACATTATCCAAAATTAACAGCAGAAGATATTCGTACTATTTTAATGGAAACAGTAAATAAAAACGATCAATTAAAAGATATTTCTGTTGCTGGAGGTGTTGTAGATTCTTACAAAGCTGTACAAAAAGCTGAAGAAATTTACAAACAACGTAAGTTGAAATAATTTTAAATTTAACACAACATTATAAAAAGGCTTCAAATTTTGGAGCCTTTTTTGCGTTTAAACTCGGGATAATTTTAGATGTAACAATTTCGGTTGTTTCTCGACATATAGATAAAATCAATTATGAAAAAATTCTTATTAAGTATATCAGTTGCCATGTTTGTTGGTGTGGCATCGTTCGCACAAGAAACTACAACTGCTCTACCTTTACCTAAAGTTGATCAAAAATATTGGCAACACGAATCTTTCGAAGAAAGTGGTGTTTATGGTGTTAATACTCAAAAAGCTTTACAATTTTTAGAATCAAAAAAACGTAAACCTTCACAGTTAATTGTTGGTGTTTTAGATTCTGGAGTTGAAATTACTCATCCAGATTTAAAAGATAATATTTGGACAAATAGCAAAGAAATTGCTGGGAATGGAATTGACGATGATAAAAATGGGTATGTTGATGATGTTCACGGTTGGAATTTTATCGGAGGAAAAGATGGTAAAAATGTTGATGGAGATACATTAGAGTTAACACGTCTTTTTGTAAAATACCGCGATTTATTCGAAAAAAGTAAAGATGCAGCTTCAAACAAAACAAAATTCCCAAAAGAATTTGAAGAATATCAAAAAATAAAACCTGAGTTCGAAAATAAATTAGCCGAAGCAAAACAAAATGCAGCGCAATATGTACAGATGAATGATGTTTTCTCGGTTGCATTTCCTGCTTTGATTAAAGAATGGGGCGAAAAAGATTTGAATGAAAAAAATATGATGTCTTTTAAACCTGTTTCTAAAGAAGCACAACAAGGGATGATTATTTTTGGTATGGTTCCGAAAGAAGCTTGGGAAGGAAAATCGATGAAAGATTTCTTAACAGAAGTTGGAAATGAAATTTCTGAAGGAACAAAATACTACAAAGAACAAGTTGAAATTAACTTGAATACAGAATTAGATCCTCGTCCAATTGTTGGTGATAATTATGCTGATAAATCAGAACGTTTTTACGGAAATAATGATGTAGACGGTCCTGATTCTATGCACGGAACGCACGTTTCTGGAATTATTACTGCAAAATCTGGTAACGGAATTGGAATGGATGGAATCGCAGGAAATGGTTATGTAAAAATCATGTCAGTTCGTACAGTTCCAAATGGAGACGAACGCGATAAAGATGTTGCAAATGCCATTCGTTATGCTGCAGATAATGGAGCAAAAATCTTGAACATGTCTTTTGGAAAAGCTTATTCTCCAGATAAACAAATTGTTTGGGATGCATTTAAATATGCGGAGAAAAAAGGTCTTTTATTGATTAAAGCTGCAGGAAATGAAAACGTAAATATTGATGACGAAATTCACTTCCCTACTGTTTATGATAACAAAGGTGCAGAAGTTTCTAAAAACGTAATTACAGTTGGAGCAAACACAATGGATAATAACAATTTAAGAGCAAGTTTTTCTAATTTTGGTAAAAAGTCTGTAGATGTTTTTGCGCCAGGAAATGAAATATATTCTACTGTTCCTAATAAAGATGGGGAATACAAAAATGAAAGCGGAACTTCTATGGCTTCTCCAGTTGTAGCAGGAGTTGCGGCTTTGGTTTGGGCACATTATCCTAAATTAACTGCAACAGATATCAAACAAATATTGTTAGAATCTGTCAACAAAAATCCTGCTTTAACAGATATTTCTGTAACAGGCGGTGTTGTTGATGCGTACAAAGCTGTTCAATTAGCAGAAAAAATGTATATTGCTAAAAAATTGAAGTAAGGAAATCTTAATATCACCATTTCTTATAGTATTTAAGTAACAAAATAAACTTGGGTTAGATTCTATTTTTTTTAGAGTCTAACCTTTTTTTGTATAAGATATTTCTTGTACAGATTGAATAAAAATTGTCAGTTCGAGTGATTTTTAGGAAAAATTATAAATGAATCATTTATTTAAAATCATAATTTCTCCTCGCCCATTTTTTACTTGGTTCAATCCATTCATCAAGAGCTTTATAAAGAAAACCATGCTTTAAGCCATTATTTAATTCAATTTCTTTGAAATGATTGATTTTATTCGTTGAATTTTCTTTACGTTTTATAGCTGAAACACCAAATGCATCAGACTTCTCGTAAATGATTAAAACATTTCCAGAAAATTTTATATCAGGCATTTCTTCTAAATCACTTTCTTGAAACGAACCTATAAATACATAGTTGATTTGAGGATTATTTTTAAAAGTTGATACATATTGCGCAATATAACCACCTTTGGAAGTTCCTACAACCGTAATATGATTAGGTCCAACTCCTATATTAATCAAACTATCAATTTGATTAACAACCTTTTTTGCATATATTATTCCGTCTGTTTTTGGCTTTCTTTTCTCGCTAATCACAATAAATCCGTCATTCCTGAATGAATTCAAAACTTTAGAATATTCAATTTTAGTTTTATAAACTGTATCATAATCACCATCGTTATGTGTTTCTAAATATTTATTATGGAGAAAAAAGATATAATCTTTGTCCTTTACACTTTTAGATATTTTATGTTGCGAACAACTCATTAAACCAATTATGAGAATCAACAAATATTTCATTATTCAATTTTAAATCAATCAAATATAACAAAAAAACCCTTCACTGAAAAGTGAAGAGTTTTTCTATATTCTATAAACTTTTTCTTCTAAAATACCAGATTCAATCTCAATTGGTTGTTCATTTTGTCTAAAAATTCGGGCCGATAATTTTCCTTTCAACTCCACCACTCCATTTTCTACACGAAGCCAACTTCCTTCTCTCAATCCAACTACAACTTGATGATTAAACTTGTGAAATTCATTGATACGTGTTTCTCTTGTTTCTCCTTTGTGCGTAGAATTAGGATCAGGATCCAAATAATGCGGATTAATATTAAAAGGTAAAAATTGCAATGCATCAAAACTTGGTGGATAAACGATCGGCATATCGTTTGTTGTTCCAATTGTTAAACCTGTCAAATTACTTCCTGCGCTAGTTCCAATATATGGCGTTCCATTATGTACAGCACTTCTCAACTCTTCGACCAAACCAAGTTCATATAACGTTTTTAGCAATAAAAATGTATTTCCTCCTCCAATAAAAATCGCTTTCGCATGTAAAATTGCTTCTTTTTTATTCTCGAAAGTATGCAAACCTTTTACAGAAATTCCAACCGTTTGCAAAGCATCTTTTACATTTTGCGTATAATCATCGTACGAAATTCCCGAAGGACGCGCATAGGGAACAAAAATGATTTCATCAGAATTAATAAATTCTTTGATTTCATCTTTTATATATTCTAAAAAACTATAACCGTGAATAGTACTCGTACTTATCACCAATAGTCTATCATTTGGATTTATCATGTTATCGAATTTTAACTCAAAAGTAAGTTTAAAATAAGAAAGTAGTTGAAAAATTGACAAAAAATTATAACGAATTACTTTATTTTTGTACAATTCTAAAAAATGAAATTTCAAGATTTCTAGATCTTCATGAAAAAATTATTACACTTCATTATACCTTTATTCATAGTTGTTATTATGCTAATAATTGGAATAGAACAAACGCTTCGAAAAATTCCGAATGCTTACAAATACAAAGCAGATTATTTAAAAGAAAATGGAAAACAAATAGAAACTTTGATTCTTGGAAGTTCACATACTTTTACAGGGCTCAATCCAAAATTATTTACCAATAAAACTTTTAATGTTGCAAATTCTGCTCAATCACTAGATTTAGATTATAAAATTTTTGAACAAAATCGAAAATATTTACCCAATTTAAAAACCATTATTATTCCCATTTCGTATTTTTCGTTTACAAAACAATTGAATGATTTTAATCAAAAAAAGTTAAAATATTATTCAATTTATTGGAATGTTGATATAAATAATAATGACTTAAATCTTAATTACGAAATTTTTTCAGAACCCATTGAAGTTAATTATAATCGAATAAAAGATTATTGGATTGAGGATAAAAATAATTTGACAATAGATACTAATGGATATATAAAAAAACGATACGAACCAAGTTGGAATGATAGTATTTATGCTAAAAAAACGTTTGAAAGACATCGTGCAAATTTGAATTCAAATCAAATACAACGTATTATAAAAACAAATTATCATGATTTAGAACAAATTATAAAACAAGCAAAATCAAATGATATAAAAGTTGTTCTATTGGCTACTCCTACAACTAATTTGTATAAAAATTATGTTATAAAAACACCTCAATATTTCAACTTAAAAAATAATATTAATCGCTTATCGAAATATGATAATGTCATTTTCATCGATTACTTTATCAATAATAAAAGTTTCAGTAAAAAAGATTTCAAAAATTCAGATCATTTAAATGCAAAAGGTGCAGATAAATTAACCTTTAAGGTGGATTCTATTATGAATAAAACATTTACGTTGATTACAAAATAAATCGAATATCTATCATCAAAAAAGAGCTTGATAAATCAAACTCTTTTTTTGGTTTTATAAATTGTGTGAAATTAGTTTTTGTAAGAAATCCATTTCACCATTTCTTTCACAGTTGGTTTTTTACCATAAATTAAAATCCCAATTCTATAGATTTTTCCAGCAATATAAACCATAAATATTGTACTGATTAACAGCAAAAATAAGGATAAAGCTAATTGCCAAATCGGAACATCGAACGGAATTCGAGTAATCATTGAGATGGGAGAAGTCAATGGAATCATTGATAACCAAAAAGCAACTGGACCATCAGGATTTTCGAAAGTTGTCATACTTCCGTAAAGTCCAATCATCATCGGAACTAAAGGAAAATATGTAAATTGTTGCGTATCTGTATCATTGTCAACCGCAGAACCAATTGCCGCGAAAACAGAGCTGTAGAACAAATATCCTAAGATAAAATAAGAAATAAAAGCAAAAATGATTAACGGATAATTAAACGTTAACAATACTTCGCTAATTTCTGTTACTTTTTGCATCATATCTGGATTAGTCTCGGCTAATTGTGCTTGATTCATCATTTGTTGCGACATATCCATTCTTGAAGCAGCAATTGTTGGAAATAAAATCAATAACCCCATTGTCATTCCAATCCATATTGCAAATTGCGTGACTGCAACCATTGTCGTTCCTAAGATTTTACCCATCATTAATTCGAAAGGTTTTACAGAAGAAATGATAATTTCGACAACGCGATTATTTTTTTCTTCAACCACAGAACGCATTACTTTTACACCATAAATCATCACAAACATGAAAATAATGTAAGTTAAAAACATCGATAATCCGATTTTCAACTCCATTCCTTTATCTTCTTTTCCGTCTGTAACGTTAAAAACATTCAGGTTAACACGTGCCTTAGAAGCTTCTAAAGCCGCTTTGTCAATACCAGATTTTGCCTGTTTTTCTTTTACTATTTTATCACTAATCGTTCTCGAAAGTTTTTCACGATCAGTAATTCCAAGATTTCCATTTGTGATTAATTCAGTATTTTTCTCGATATTTTCATAATTTCCATCTGTATTTTTCGGAATATGAAGAATCGCATTCAAATATTCGCTTCCTTTCAAAGTATCTTTGATAGATTTCAACTCTTGAGGCGTGTAAATACTAAACATCATTTGTTTAGTCGATTTAAACGAGGTTACAAACTCTGTACTTTCATCTACAATTGCAATGTTTTTCACTTCGGAATTATTTGCAGAACTCAAAAAGAAAATCACCGCTCCTGCTCCAACAATCAACAAAGGCGAAAGAAAAGTCATAACAATAAACGCTTTGTTTTTTACTTGAGAAAAGAACTCGCGTTGTGCAACTAAAAATATATTTTTCATTTGAAAATTAGCTTAAAGATTAGGAATTGAACTTTGTTTGACGGCTTCCAAAAACACATCATTCATCGAAGGAATAATTTCTTTGAATTGATGAACTTGCCCCACTTGCATCAATTTATCTAAAATCACATTGGTTGGTGTTTCTTTATTGTACAACAAATTAAATTCAGTTCGTTGATTAACGTTTCGAACTTCCGAAATCTCAAATTCATTCGCTAAATTTTGAAGAGAATCAGCGGGAATTTCATTCAATTGAATCGAAAATTTCCCTGTCTTAAATTGATTTCTAACTTCTTCGATTGTTCCATCTAATACTTTATTCGATTGATTAATCAATGCCACATGATCACACATTTCCTCCACAGATTCCATACGATGCGTTGAGAAAATAATTGTCGTTCCTTTGTCTCTTAATTCAAGAATTTCATTCGCAATAATTTGCGCATTTACAGGATCAAAACCACTAAAAGGTTCATCGAAAATGAGCAAAGAAGGGTTGTGAATAACTGTAATTACAAACTGAACTTTTTGTCCCATTCCTTTCGACAACTCGCTCAATTTCTTATTCCACCAAGACATCATATCAAGTTTCTCGAACCAATATTCGGTACGTTTTTTAGCTTCCGCAGAAGAAAGACCTTTCAGTTTTGCAAAATACAGTGCCTGTTCTCCAACCTTCATATTCTTGTACAAACCACGTTCTTCTGGCATATAACCAACTTGACCGATTGATTTTTTTGTCAAAGGTTCACCATTTAGCAAAATCGTTCCACTATCTGGCGCCGTAATTTGGTTGACAATACGAATAAAAGTTGTTTTTCCAGCACCATTTGGTCCCAAAAGTCCATAAATAGAACCTTGTGGAATATTGATACTAAAATTATTGAGCGCAATTTTATCTTTATATTTTCTTGTTAAGCCTTGAGCTTGCAATAAAAATTCCATTTTCTATATCATTTGATTTGTAAAATTAGTAAGAAGAAAGTAAATTTTGTTACAGATTTTAATGAGATTCGTTCGGATTCCATACAATTTCTTTAAAATTAACCACTTTATCATTTATAATCTCCACACCTTCATTTTCTAATAATTGTTGCATCAAACTCGAAGGATTAAAGTGATGTTTTCCAGTTAACAAACCATTTCTGTTTACAACACGATGAGCAGGGACATCTTCTCGATTATGTGCATGATTCATCGCATAACCAACCACGCGCGCAGAAAATTTTCCACCTATATATTTTGCAATCAATCCATAAGTAGAAACACGTCCTTCGGGAATTTGACGAACTATTTCATAAATTTTCTCATAAGTATCAGAAATGATTTTTGTCATAATCTAAACATTTATTGTAAATTTAAAGAAAGTAATAGAATATGAACCAAAAAGTTCCAATTAAGTCTCTTTTAAGCCGACCACGTTTTAAGGTTTTTACGCATTTATCAAAACAAGAATTTATTGATTTAATCAAAAAACACCTTGAAACAAATTCTACTGAATACGGAGGTTATGCCAATCAAGAAGTTGCGATGATTCGTGTCCGCAAAGACAAGGATAAATATTGGCATCCGCAACTACAAATCAGAATTGAAGATGACGTTGATCATCCTGACTATTTGGTTGTAAGAGGAATTATTGGTCCACCTTCTAATGTTTGGACATTTTTCGCATTTTTGTATGGTTTAAGCGGAGCCATTTTTATCACCTTAGGCTCTTATGCGTTTTCTGAATATATTGTACAAGGAAATAGTGTATGGATTTGGAGTATTCCTATAGCATTATTTATGGCTTTAGGAACCTATTTAGCTAGTTTATATGGTCATTATTTAGCAAAATATCAGCTAGGAAGATTGTATCATTTCGTGAATGAATTACTACATGATGCAGAGTTTTATCAAAATAGCGACGAAATCAAAAAATAAAAAAAGCGACCTAAATAGGTCGCTTACAAGAAATATGTTGAGATAATATATTAATTAGATTACTTTCACATTAACGGCGTTGATGCCTTTTTTTCCTTGTTCTAAGTCAAAAGATACTTTATCGTTTTGAGCTACTTTGTCTGTTAAACCAGAAACGTGTACGAAGTACTCTTTTCCTGATTCGTCATCTTTAATAAATCCGTATCCTTTTTCTTCATTAAAGAATTTTACAGTTCCTTTATTCATAGTATTTTATTTTCGTTGATAAAGATATAAGATTTATTTACAAAACCAATATTAATTTTTAGTTTTTTTTTATAACAATTTTTTTAGCCTATAATTTCATTATAATTTTGCTTCAAATCATAATATTTTGGCAGGAATTTATATTCATATCCCGTTTTGTAAACAAAAATGCAGCTATTGCGACTTTCATTTTTCGACAAATCTTCAACATAAATCAAATTTAATTCAAGCAATTAATAAAGAACTTGAGATCAGAAAAGATGAAATTTCAACACCTTTAGAAACAATTTATTTTGGAGGAGGAACACCTTCTATCCTATCCGAAATTGAATTAGAAAGTATTTTCGAAACGATTTATAAAAATTATTCGACCAAAAATTTAAAGGAAATTACACTCGAAGCGAATCCTGATGATTTGAATAAAGAAAAACTTAATTTCTTAAAATCAACTCCGATTAATCGTTTTTCGATTGGTGTTCAATCATTTTTTGAAGAAGATTTGAAATTAATGAATCGCGCACATAATGTACAAGAAGCTGAAACTTCGATAAAATTGGCGCAAGATTTTGGTTTCGAAAATATCACTATTGATTTGATTTATGGTTCTACGACCACAACCAACGAAATGTGGAAGCAAAATTTGCAAAAAGCAATTGAGCTGAATGTTCCACATATTTCTTCTTATGCATTAACAGTCGAAGAAAAAACAATTTTAGATCATCAAATCAAAAAAGGAATCACAAAACCGGTTGATGAAGATCGTCAAAACGAACAATTTCAACTTTTAGTTGACACTTTAACTTCGAATGATTTTATTCAATATGAAATCTCCAATTTCGGAAAAGAAGACTATTTTTCTTTGCACAATTCTAATTATTGGAAAGGAATTCATTATTTAGGAATTGGACCTTCTGCACATTCTTATAACGGAAAAACTCGTGCTTGGAACATTGCAAATAATTCTAAATACATACAAGCTATCAACGAAAATAATCTACCTCAAGAAATTGAAGTTTTAAATGAAGTAGAAAAATTTAATGAAATGATAATGATAGGATTGAGAACAATTTATGGAATAGATTTAAATCGAATTAATTCAGAATTTTCTCAACCTTTAGTTAATTCTTTTCATGAAGAACTCAATCAATTAATCAACGAAAATTTAGTCGAAAAGAAAGAAAATAAAATTATTTTGAAACCCGAAGCAAAATTTTTCGCAGACGGAATTGCTTCTAGATTATTTTACATCAATTAATTTGTTAAATTTGCGATATGAATGATAACAGACCAATTGGTGTTTTCGACTCTGGAGTTGGCGGTTTGACGTTTGCAAAAGAAATAAAACGTCTGCTACCAAACGAAAGTTTGATCTATTTTGGCGATACTCAAAATTTGCCTTATGGAGAAAAATCGAAAGAAGCGATTACACAATTTTCGGTAGACATTACTAATTTTTTAATAAACAATAATTGTAAAGCGATTTTAGTTGCATGTAATTCTGCAACCGCTAATTCGTTGAAAGAAATTAGAGACGCTGCAGGAAAAGATATTCCTGTTATCGATGTTATTTCGCCTGTTGCGGAGAAAGTTTCGTTCGAATTAAGAGAAAAGATAGGTGTTATTGCAACAAAAGCAACTGTAAATTCAGGCGCGTACAAGAAAGCAATTCGTCGTCGAAATAAACATATTACGGTTATTGAAATGGCTACTCCGCTCTTAGTACCTGTTATCGAAGAGGGTTTTACAAATTCTACGATTTCTAAAGCAGTTTTAGAAACGTATTTGTTGAACAAAAAATTAGAAGGAATTGATTCGATTATTTTAGGATGTACGCATTATACACATCTGGAAAAAGAAATCAATCAAGTATTTGAAGGAAAAGTTGATATCGTAAATTCACCTTTAATTGTCGTGAATCAAGTAATTTATCAATTGGCAAAAGAAGGAAAATTGGCTGCTAAAGATACTGTTGCAAACTATACATTTTATATTTCTGACAATACAGATAATATTATAAAAGTGGCAAAAAAATTCTTTGGAAAAGATATTCAATTAATTGAGAAAAATTTAGAAACGAAATAGAACCGACCATTATTTGTCGGTTTTTTTATAAAATATTACGAACAAACAAAAACAAATTATTACATGGAAAAATCAGCAGAATTAATTGCATTAGAAGAAAAATACGGAGCGCATAACTATCATCCACTTCCAGTTGTATTGGAAAAAGGTGAAGGTGTTTACGTTTGGGATGTTGATGGAAAAAAATATTTCGACTTTTTATCAGCTTATTCAGCTGTTAATCAAGGTCATTGTCATCCTAGAATTATTAAAGCGTTGAAAGATCAAGCCGAAAAATTAACGTTAACTTCTCGTGCTTTTTATAATGCGGAATTAGGAAAATACGAAAATTTTATCACAGAATTATTCGGTTTCGATAAAGTATTGCCAATGAATACGGGTGCTGAAGCTGTAGAAACAGCGCTAAAAATTGCTCGTAAATGGGGTTACGAAAAGAAAGGAATTCCAACTGGTGAAGCGATTATTGTAGTATGTAAAGACAATTTCCATGGTCGTACAACTACTATTATTTCTTTCTCGAATGATGAAGATGCACGTAAAAATTTCAATCCTTACACAAGTGGTTTCGAAGCTGTAGAATACAATGATGTTGAAGCTTTAAAACAAATTTTAGAAGAAAAAGCAGATAAAATTTGTGCATTCTTAGTAGAACCAATTCAAGGAGAAGCTGGTGTTAATGTACCTTCTGAAGGATATTTGAAAGCTTGTGAAGAATTATGTAAACAACATAATGTTTTATTTATCGCGGACGAAATTCAAACAGGAATCGCACGTACTGGAAAAATGTTAGCTATCGATCACGAAAATATTGATGCTGATGTTTTAATCTTAGGTAAAGCCGTTTCAGGTGGAGCTTATCCAGTATCTGCAGTTTTAGCAAATGATGAAATAATGAATGTCATCAAACCAGGACAACACGGTTCTACTTATGGAGGTAATCCATTAGCTGCGGCTGTTGCTACAGAAGCTTTGCAAGTTGTTTTGGACGAAAAATTAGCTGAAAATTCTGAAAAATTAGGACAAATTTTTAGAGCAGAAATTACGAAAATGGCTGAAGAATTTCCGTTATTCAAATCAGTTCGTGGAAAAGGTTTATTAAATGCAATTTTAATCAACGATACACCAGAATCTGAAACAGCATGGAATTTCTGTGTTGCAATGAAAGACAACGGATTATTAGCCAAACCTACACACGGAAACATCATTCGTTTCGCTCCTCCTTTAGTGATGAACGAAGAACAATTACACGAATGTTTAGCGATTATTCGTAAAACTGCACAAGAGTTTAATAAATAATCAACAATAAAATGATATAGAAAAAACCTGATGAAATTTCATCAGGTTTTTTTATATTCGAAACTTTAATTAACACTATGAATTCTTTTAAAATAAACGTTTCCGAAACGTACAAAAAGGCGCAAAAAAAATCGGCAGTATGGATTGCTCTTTTCTTGATTACTCTCTTCTTTTCTACAATTTTGAGCATCATCATTTTCATAATTTGCGTTTGTGGAGGAATCGCTATCGTCATTGCTAAACCAATGTGGATTACTATTTTTTTAGGTTTGGGACTGTTGGCTTTAGGAGGTTTAATCGTTTACTATAATATTAAATTTATTCTAAATATTTTCAAAAAAACAGCTACAAATGGAATTGAAATTTTTGAAACAGATCAACCAGAATTATTCAAATTAATAAAAGCAACCGCAGATAAAGTTGGCACAAAACATCCCAAAAAAGTATTTATTATTGATGATGTAAATGCATATGTTTCCTATTCGAACAATTTACAAAGTTTAGTTTTTCCAACAAGAAAAAACTTATCTATTGGCGTTGGTTTGCTTCATGGTATTTCTCAAAATGAGTTAAAAGGAATTATTGCGCACGAATTTGGGCATTTTTCTCAAAAATCAATGACAATTGGTAGCCATGTTGGAAATGCGACCAAAATTATGGAAGATATTTTATACAGTAATCAAACCTTAAAATTTGATGTTGATAATTTAGGTCAAATTAATGGAATTGTTGGTTTTATTTCAATGGGCGCTGTTGCTTACAATAAAATGATTGAATCTATTTTGAAAATAATACACAAAAAATTAGAATTCAATTATCTAAAATTAAGTCGAGAAATGGAATTTCATGCTGATCAAATTGCAACAAATGTTGTGGGAATTGAGACGATGAGCAAACCATTATTGAGAATAGAATTGTATCAATTTGTTTACCAAGAATTAGCTAATTTTTATACAAATTTACAAGATGATCAAAAGTTTTCGACTAATATTTATCAAAACATGAATCAATTAGTTGATTTTTATATCGATGATTACGAACTTTCTTTAGAAAATAATTTAGCTATTGTTGGAATTAATGAATTTAATCAAAATCATTCTTTACTACAATTTGAAGATTTATGGTCGACACATCCAGAAATGGACAAACGTTTGGCAAATATAGCGTCTACAAATCATCATTCTAAAATAGATAAATCTCCAAAAGCAATTACATTACTTCAAAAAAATAATGAATTTGAAGAAGAATTTACATTCAATTTTTTCTTTCAATTAAATTTATATCGTGTCAATGAAATAAATAATTCAGAATTTATTGAAACGTTTAAAACCATTTATAACAAATACAATTACCCTAAAGTTTACAATCATTTTTTTACAAATTATGATTTACCTTTTGATCGAATTAAAGAAGTTGATTTAACGAATAAACAACAAAATATTCCTACGAATGAATTGTTTTCGGATGAAAATATTTTAGTTGCAAAACAATATTTAGCTTTACAAATTGATTTACTTCAATTAGATTTTTTTACTAGTCAAAAAAAGCCGCAACCATTCAAATACAACAATGTTGTTTACAATAAAAAACAAGATGTACTGAAAGTTAAAGAAGAATTAGAGCAAATTAATAAGGAAAAAGAAGCTGAGTTCTCAGAATATTTAGACAATATCAAAATCTTTTTCAAATCTAATTTAGATGAACAAAAAACTATTTTGTTAGAAGATTGCATCAAAGTTGAAGCAGATTTATCAGCAAATATTCAATTGGTAGATGAAATTAGAACTCATATTAATTTTGCAACAAAACCTATTCACGAAAAGCTAAGAATCGAAGCTTTAACAGTTTTGAATAATCAAATAGAGCAATTGAAAAATGTAACAAAAGATATTCTACAAAGTGAAATCGCAAAGGAAAAAATAACTATTCGAGAAATTGAAAATGCACAATATTTTATAGATGAAGATTGGATTTTCTTTTTTGACTCTACAGGTTATAACAACAATGCTTTTGAAAATTTAATCGAAAATTTATACTTTGTAGATCAAGTTTCAAATAACTTATTGTTTCAAAAAAAAGCTGCTTTCCTAAAAGAATACGAACCATTATTAGACTATACATCAAAAACAAAAGCCTCTTAATTAGAGGCTTTTATTTTATATCTTAAGGTGCTAAACGCTCTTTTTTCCAATCAAAATCGTCTTGTAAAACATAACGAACTCTATCGTGTAAACGACTTGGACGTCCTTGCCAAAACTCTATCTCAGTTGGGCGAATCAAGAAACCTCCCCAATGTGCTGGACGAGGAATTTCTTTTCCTTCGTATTTTTTTTCTAATTCCAATTCCTCTGCCGCCAAATCTTCGTGCTCATCAATCACAGAACTTTGCGCCGAAATCCAAGCGCCTAACTGGCTACTTCTTGGACGTGTTTCGAAATATCCATCCGAATTATTATCCGAAGTTTTTTCAGCTACACCTTTTATAATAATCTGTCTTTCGAGAAATGGCCAAAAAAATGACAAACAAACTTTCGGGTTTTCTAATAAAGCTTTTCCTTTCTGACTGTTGTAATTCGTATAAAAAATAAAACCTTCGTCCGTATATCTTTTCAATAAAACAACGCGCGTTCTCGGAAATCCATCTTCACCAATCGTTGCAACAGACATCGCATTTGCTTCATCCACTCCATCCGATTCTTCAGCTTGCAGAAACCAATCACGAAATTGTTCGATCGGATTTTCTCTTAACGAATCAAAATTCATCGACTGTTTTTCGTAAACTTTTCTTTTATAACTTAAATCTTGTTTCATTAATGATTATTTTATATTTTTAAACAGCTAATTGTATATTTCGTCAAGATTTCACGTAACAAAACCGAAACAAAAATGTCTATCAAAAGTATAAAAAAAGGAGCTATTTTGGTCGCAAAACCAACATTAAGTAACGATATTTTTCAGCGAAGTGTAATTTTAATTACAGAACACTTAGAATCTGGAAGTATTGGTTTTATTCTTAATCATTCATCTCATATTCCGATTAGTATTTTTGTATCTGAAATGGAGTCTGCATCTATTGTTTTTGAAGGTGGACCTGTCGATAAAGAAAACATCTATTATATTCACAAACGACCTGATTTAATCAGAAATAGTGAAAAAATTACTGAAAATTTATATTGGTCTGGCGTATATGAAGATGTGCGTGATGCAGTAAATCAGAATTTGATTAGTCAAGATGAAATCAAGTTTTTTATTGGATATTGTGGTTGGGCACCAAAGCAAATCAAAGATGAATTAAACAACAATTCGTGGGCTGTAACGGATTTGGATTTTGATATTTTTGAGCGTTGGGATGCTGATTTGTGGAAAAAATTGATGAAACAGCTTGGAGGTGAGAACTTAATTTGGCTAAACACCCCCGCTGATCCTTCTATGAATTAATCGATTATAAATATTTAAAAATCGATTTTGTTTTGTCTAAAGTGTATTCTTTTTTACGATTTTTGGTAATTGGTAAAATTCCAATTCCATCAATCAAAATGAAAACTTCTTCTGCCTTCTGAATTTCAAATGGAAAAATTTCGACTTCTTCTACTTTAAATTCTTCGGCTTTATTAATTTTTGTAATGAAATTATTTCTCAAAACACTAGTAATAACACCTTCTTCTTTTTTCGGTGTACGAATCGTTTCTCCATTCACAACAAAAATATTTCCTCGTAAAGAACGCGCCATTTTTTTGTTTGCATTTAGCAAAATAATATCAGCATAATCATTCTCTAAACGATAGATTTCTGCAATATTTTCTTCTGGACGATACGTATTTACAAGTGAATAAAATGCAGTATTGATTGCATAATCTTTGTAAACATCAATTTCGTTTTCAGCTTGTAAAAACTCCCAATCATTTTCACTATTTTCAATGGAAATCAAATAATTGATGGATGCTTTTAGATAATCGCCCTCATCATTTCTGAACGCAAAAAATTCTACTTTCCCTGATTTGGTCTGATTTGCTTCTGCTAATAAATTGATTTGTTCTTGAAAAAATTCTGGTGTAAAATCTAACGGAATATTCATGCGGTAAATACGCATAGAAGCCATTAAATTGAAATAATGATCTTCCCAATCAATAATTTCACCATTTACAAATCGCAAAATTTCTTTTACAGCATCACCATTACGAAAAGCTCTGTTCTGAATTCCTATTTCTGCATTTGCTTTTTCGACAATAACGCCACCTAAGTTAATTTTCAAAATAATAGATTTTAAACAGATCCTAAGATTTTTTTAAGATCTTCAATTTGACTTTCCCACAATTGTTTTGATTCTTCTACTTCGTCTTCATCAGCAAAATCTGTAATAACTAATGATACATCGTTCGTTAAATCGTCTTCTACAATTGTTAATTCGAAGAAATATTTTGTATCTTCATCATATTCCCATTGAAAGCGCACGTATCCATCTTGCTTAGATTTCATCAAAAATGCAGATTCTTCGTGTCCATCCCAAATAAAAGTATATTTTTCTCCACGAGAATTTACGTTATCTGCAAACCATTCTGATAAACCAGAAGGGTTTGAAATATAGTTATATAGCAAAGACGGTGAAGACTTGATTGAAAATTCTACTTGATATTTCTTTTTTGGCATAATTCTATTTTATTGAAGTCGCAAGATATAAAATGAATTGTATCTACCAAAGAAAATCAAAATAAGTTTTGTTATAAAATCAAAAAAAAATTACCTTTGCAAAAATTAAAATTTAGGCGAGGTAGCTCAGATGGTTAGAGCGCAGGATTCATAACCCTGAGGTCGGCAGTTCGATTCTGCTCTTCGCTACAAATAAAAAGCCCAAACAGACAATCTGTTTGGGCTTTTACTTAACTACTAAAACCTATACTAATCTAAATAACCTACTACTTGATAAGCTCTTGTTCCTCTATTGTAAATTTTTTGGTACAAAACACCTCCAAATTCATACAGATATTCTCCTCCATAATCTACTCTTTCATATCCTGCTGGTAACGCATATACGATAGCACCTAGTGGAGCTTGAACTACTTCATAATAATTTCTATTTGGGCTGTAATAAACACCTTCGTAGAAATAATATGGATTTCTATTACCAATATTAATTGTTACATAACCTACTGGTAAAATATTAATTCTAAATCCTACATATGGCATATATCTCACATATCCATTGTTATAAGGACGATAGTAAATACCATTGTTTCCGTAGAAGTTATAACTGTTATACGAATACTTGTTATAGTTTCTTACATTCACATTAGAAACTGGTCGGTTTCCTCTGTTGTATGAGCTAGAATTTATACGAACTGGATTGTTGTAGAAATCTCTGTTTTTTAAACTCTCAGATCTATTACCTTGATTACCTTGGTTATTTTCTCTGTTATTTCCACTATTATTCCAATCTTTATTAGAACTTGATCTACTACTTACAATCGCTGTATTATTTCTATCTATACGTGTACTCGTTTCACGTTCAGTTCTATTTGTAGAATTTTTCCAAGATTCATTCGTAGAATTTCCACGACCTATTCTTTCTGTTCTATTTCCTTCAATACGACTAGTTCTATTTTCTGTTCTAGCCATTTCAGAGCGTCCATTCCCTTTACTTCTTGAAGTTGCTTCTCTTGAAGAAGAACTTCTCTCACCACCTCTTTGACCTCTATCTTGAGCATTTACACCAACAGCTAACATGGCTGTAAAAGCTACTCCTAAAAGTGTAAATTTAATATTTTTCATCACCTAACTTTTTAATAAATTAAGACATTTCTCCTAATACTATTTCCGTGCCATAATTATAAGTTTAAACCATAGAAAATGTTATAATAATCAAAATAATTTATAATCCATTCAAATTCAATGAATTGCATTAACATTTTTGTTTGACAATTTTGTTAAATATTTTTATTCCTGACATCGTTTGTATTGATTTCTGAATTGATTACTTTTGTTTTTAAGAAATTATATAAAATGATTGACGTTAAAAATGCTTACATCGCCTTTATTAGTTTACAAAAAGTTGGACATAAAGTTCGAGAAGAAGCTAACATTTTTGCCGATAAAACACTAGAATACGATGAATCTAAGGAAGAACAATTGGTTCCTTTCTTATTAAGTCCATTCAAAAAAACACTCGAAATTAATCGTTTCACGCATTATACAGAAAAATTAGAATTTAATGTTTTGTACAATCAATGCAAACAAATGTTTGATGAAGAAATAGATTTTATCGATTTTTCGCAAGAAGTTTTAAGTCATTTATACGAGAAATCATTGCATCCGCAGATCAAAAGTGGTGAAGTTTTTATTGCACTTTTCGAAAATATGATGTTCGACGGAATTCCTTGTCGTGGAATTGGAATTTATAAATTAGAGAATAAGAAGAAATTCTTGCGTTTTGACGAATCACGTGGTTTAGATTACAACATTTGGAAAGGTTATAAGCTAGAAGGAATCGACAAAGCCTGTCTTATTCTTGATGCTTATCGTGACGAAGGTTTCCGTGTCTACTCTATCGATGATAAAAATGTGGAGTCAGAATATTGGAAGAAAAATTTCTTGGAAATTGATTTGATTAAGGATAACAATTACCATACGAAGAAATATATGGAGTTGATTACAGATTTCTCGAATGATTTTCTTTTGGATAAAACAGACAAAAAACAACAAGCAGAATTTATCTCAAATTCGATAAATGTGCTGAATTCGAATGAAGTTGTAACGAATGAAATTTTTGAAGATCAAGTTTTGAAACCTTTCGAAATTATTGATGAATTCAAAGAATATAAGAAAGATTATAGCGAAAATAATCGTGTTGAATTTGTGGAAGCTTTCGAAGTTTCAGTTCCAACTTTGATGAAAGAATCTAAGAAAATTAAAAGTGAAATTAAATTAGATACAAAGATTAACATAAAATTAGATTTGACAAATCCTGATGCAGCCGAAGAATATTTGGAACGTGGTTTTGACGAAGAAAAGAAAATGTATTATTATAAAGTCTATTTCAATTCTGAACAATAAATTAAAGGCTCCTATTTTGGAGCTTTTTTTTGATATTAATTCAATTTCAAAATACATTGATGATTCAAAATCTCAAAACCATTTTTCAGCCAAAAACCTTTTGCAAATTGATTCTCAGCTGTAAATTCTAATTCAATATATGCTTGATCGTTCAAGAAATTTATCGCTTCTTCAACCAATTTAGAAGCGATGTTTTGATTGCGATAATTTGCATCAACATACAACGAATCTATTCTTCCTTTTGATTTAATCACAAAGTATTTCGGACAAAGATGTTTGGAACAAATAATATATCCAGCTAAATGACTTTCTATTTAGGCTACAAATACTTTTATGTTTTCTTGTTGTAAAACTCCCTTGAAAAAATCATCAATATCATGTTTGTAGGTCAAATCTATTTGATACAATGCATTAAACTATTGATGATGTTGTAACAATTTTATCATCATTCTTTTCAGTTCAGGAATATCATTTTCTACGGCAATTCTTATCATATCTAAAAATAAAAAAATCCAGTTAAAAAACTCTAACTGGATTTACTAAAAACTATTGTTTATCTAATTTTATTTTGTCTTGACCTTGTTGCAATTGATACAACTCTATAATATCCTCAATTGGATAATTAAACCAATCGACTTGTTTTTTGATTTTCGAATTTTGATCTAAATACAAATATGTCGTGAATTTCATCGCCGGAAACTTCATTCCATTATAGGTATAAGGCGAAAATTCTCCGTTTGCAATAATTATCGAATCGTTAGAAAATAATTCATTTACTTTCAATAATTTATTATTTTCATATTGCATCGTTTGATCACTCCAACGAATAATATCATTCAATAAATAACGTGGATCTACCGTAGAACCTCCCGAATATTGTTCCACATTTTCATACACCAAACTATCATTGTAAAAAGATAACATTTTTTTGTAATCTTTTCGAGATGAATAATTTTCGAAAAAACGTTTTCCTAATTCATCATTTTTACTGGCTGAAGAAGAATTACAACTTACTAAAAAAGTAATTGCAATAAGACTTAAAATCCACGTAAATTTTATTTTCATTTGTCTGAAATTCTTGTTAAATAATTTTTACCATTATCATCAGCCATTCCATCTTCATTGAGAATCATAATCTCCGAATTGTCCGACCAACGTAAAAATTGAAAAGGTAATTTTTTCTTTTTTGAATCAATCTCCATCAACGATCCATCATCTTTTTTAAATAATTCTCCGTTATAAGATTGACCTTTGTATTCAGCAGTAAATTTGTCATCTGCTAATTTCAAAACGATTTTATCTCCAAAATATTTTCCTTCAAAAACTCCTTTGTAAATAAGCGTTTCGCTCGTAAAAACAGAATTTTTCTCTAAAGACAATACATCTTCATGCGACAAACCATCCGAACTTTTATCCACTTCTACATTATCCTTTTTACATGAAAATAAAAAGAGTTGACCGATAAATAGCAAAAAGAAAATCTTTTTCATCTGAGATGAATTATTTTTTCACGAATTGTTCAACATCTTTTCTCGAAATTGGATTGTCGCCCAAAATCAATAAACGTTCAACAACATTTCTTAACTCACGAATATTTCCTGACCAATCTAATTCTTTCAAAGCTTCATAAGCTGAATTATCAAAAGATTTTTGACTTGTCGTATCTGTAATAAAATGTTCAACCAAAGCAGGAATATCATCCTTACGATCATTAAGCGCCGGAACATTAATAATAATTACCGCTAAACGATGATATAAATCCTCTCGAAAACGACCTTCTTCAATCTCTTTTCGTAAGTCTTTATTTGTTGCTGCAATCACACGAACATTCACATTAATTTCTTTCTCAGAACCAACTGGAGAAACTTTTCCTTCTTGTAGCGCGCGCAAAACTTTTGCTTGAGCAGAAAGACTCATATCCCCTATTTCGTCTAAGAAAATTGTTCCTTCGTTAGCCAATTCAAACTTACCTTGTTTGTCTTTAACGGCTCCAGTAAACGATCCTTTCACGTGACCAAATAATTCACTTTCGATTAATTCAGCTGGAATTGCCGCACAGTTTACTTCAACCAAAGGTTTTACATTACGATCACTTTTTTCGTGCAAATGATGAGCAACCAACTCTTTTCCTGTTCCATTTGGACCAAGAATCAATACACGAGCGTCTGTAGCAGCCACTTTATCTATGATTTGTTTCACTTCTGCAATTGCAGGAGCATCACCAATCATTTCATATTTCTTCGCAACTTTCTTCTTTAATGCTTTATTTTCTTTCTTCAATTCTTTGTTCGAAGAGATTAACGATTTACGGTCTAAAGCATTGCGAACAGTCGTCAATAATTTATTAAGATCTGGTGGTTTTGAAATAAAATCGTACGCACCTTTTTTGATCGCATCTACAGCCAAATCAACATCTCCGTGCCCCGTTATCATCACCATTGTTAAATCAGGATTATATTCCATCGCTTCCGATAAAACTTCCATCCCATCTTTCAATGGCATTTTTATATCACTTATAATTAAGTCGTATTCTTTTTCTTTTATTTTTTCAAGCCCAACAGCTCCGTTTTCAGCTTCATCCACATTCCATTTTGGGTTTTCATCCATTAAAATGCTTTTCAAAACGTTGCGGATTGCCTGTTCATCTTCGATTAATAAGATATTTGACATCGTTTAGATCGTTTATTTTTGTAAAATTAAAATAGACTCAAAGATAATTGAAATTATTATTTTTGAGTCTACTTTTGATATAGATTTTAATACTTTTTTTAAGATGTTTTAACTTTTCGTGCATTTTCTAAACCTAATTCTTTAATAGAAACTTCTCTCATTTCTATTTTTCGAATTTTTCCTGAAATAGTCATTGGAAATTCTTGTACAAATTTCCAATATTTAGGACGTTTGAAATGAGCGATGGATAAACAATAAGCCTTCAATTCGTCTTCGGTTATAGTAATACCATCTTTCACTTTCACCCAAGCCATTACCTCTTCTCCGTATTTGATACTTGGAACACCAATAATTTGAACATCAGAAATTGATTCATGTTCGTACAAAAAATCTTCAATCTCTTTTGGAGAAATATTTTCTCCTCCTCTAATGATAATATCTTTAATGCGTCCAGTAATATTAATGTAACCATCAACATCCATAGTCGCTAAATCACCAGTATGCAACCAATTATTCTCATCAATAACTTGTGATGTCGCTTCCGGATTGTTCCAATATTTTTGCATGACGGAATAACCTCTTGTACAAAATTCACCAGCAATTCCACGAGGTAAAATATCTCCTGTTTGCGGATCAATAATCTTAATTTCTAAATGATCTTGAACTGTTCCAACCGTCGAAACTTGCTTTTCTAAAGGTGTTCCGATAATAGTTTGTGTAGAAACTGGCGAAGTTTCTGTCATCCCATAACAAATCGAAACTTCTTTCATATTCATTTTAGCTTGCACTTTCTTCATAATTTCAATCGGACAAGGCGAACCAGCCATTACACCTGTTCTCAAAGATGTTAAATCGAAACGATCAAAATTTGGTAATTCTAATTCCGCAATAAACATCGTCGGAACTCCATAAAGTGATGTACATTTTTCCATTTCGACTGCATTCAATGTTTTTGCTGGATCAAAACTATCCGAAGGAATTACCATACAAGCGCCATGCGAAGTACACGCCATATTACCAATTACCATTCCGAAACAATGATAAAATGGAACAGGAATACAAACACGATCACGATGCGTATAATTTAATCGAACACCAATAAAAAAACCATTGTTCAATAAATTATGATGCGTTAAAGTTACTCCTTTTGGAAAGCCTGTTGTTCCAGATGTATATTGAATATTTACAGCATCATCAAACTGAACAGATTGCTCTATTTGATGCACTTCTGAAGTCGAAATTTCTTCTCCTTCAATCAAGAAATCATCCCAATTTTCTTCAAAAATAATGATATGTTTTAGTGATTTCGCATTCTCTTTTACATTATTCAACATCACTTTATATTCACTTGTTTTGAAGCTTAAAGAAGCAAAAACAGCAGAAATTTCAGCTTGATTTAATACAAATTCGAGTTCATTTTCACGATAAGCAGGATTCAAATTAACCAAAATCATTCCCACACGGGCCGTTGCATATTGTAACAATGTCCATTCTGCACGATTTGGCGCCCAAATACCTACGCGATCTCCTTTTTGCAAACCAATTGCAATCAATGATTTTGCTATTTGTTCGGTTTGTGAATAAAACTCTGTATACGTCGCTCTATAATTTTGATCTACGCAAACCAAAGCCTCTTGTTGCGGATATTTTGCAACCGTATTTCGTAAATTTTCGCCAATTGTTTCTCCTAAAAGAGGATATTGTGATGCACCACTTGAGTATGATAAGTTAGAAATCATGTGCTTATATTCTATGTTTTTAAAATTACTTTCCAACTCAAACTTAACAACGATTTTCAGGAAAATAAATTTATCAAATACAAGATTTTAAATTTCTAAAAGAATCGTATTTTTTTATTAAAATCAAAAATGAATTCAAAAAAATGAAGGTTTATTTTTAACAAATACTTAAAATAACTCCATCAAATTATCCTTAAATTGTAAAAAATTACTGAAAAATGAATACAATAAACCACGACAATTATACTTCTATTTACGATGGAATAGAAGTTGTAGATGCTTTACAAACACGTATTGCTGACATCAAGAAAACATTAATAATTGTAACAGAATTAGATAAATGGGATTATGCCTATGCAGAAGGTAAATGGACCATCAAAGAAATGATACAACATTGTATAGATTGCGAACGTATTTTTTCCTATCGTGCACAACATATTGCGAGAGAAGATTCACAAACATTAAATTTCTTCGATGAAAACGCCTATGTATTGACTTCAAATGCAAATGAAAGAAAGCCCGAAGAATTAATAAAAGAATGGACTAATTTGATGAAAGCAACTTACTTTCAGTTTGAATCTTTTAATGATGAAACTTTAAACAAAATAGGAAAAGTTGGTAATCGAGAGTATTCTGTTGAGAAAATCGGTTATGTAATGGCTGGTCATTCCATCCATCATATGAATGTAATTAATGAACGATATTTATAAAAAAAGTCAGCTTCTAAAAAGCTGACTTTTTTTATTTCGGCATCACATTATAAGTCGGATCTTCTTCAATATTTACCTCAATAACACTTTTTGCATTTTCTAATAATCGAATAGAATCTTTACTCAAATGTCGCAAAATTACAATTTTATCTTGTTGTGCATATTTAGATGTAATAATATGTAAAGATTCAATTGCACTCATGTCAACTATTCTACTCTCTTTCAAATCTATAACAATTATTCTTGGATCAGAATTAATTTCAAATTTCTCTAAAAAAGTAGAAGTCGAACCAAAGAAAAGTGGTCCATAAATCTCATATATTTTTCGTCCATTTTCATCAACAAATTTACGTGCTCGAATACGTTTAGCATTATCCCAAGCAAAAACCAAAGCCGAAACGATAACACCTACAAAAACAGCCAAAGCAAGGTTATGTAACACAATCGTGATAATCGCCACCAAAATACTTACAAACACATCCGATTTTGGCATTTTTGTTATTAATTTAAAAAATCCCCACTTAAAAGTCGAAATCGCAACCATCATCATTACACCAACAAGTGCTGCCATCGGAATTTTCTCAATCACTGGAGCACCAATTAGAATAATAATCAAGATTGTAATTGCACCAATTGCTGGTCCTAATCTCGAACGAGAACCTGCATCTAAATTAACAAACGTCTGAGCAATCATTGCACAACCTCCCATTCCACCGAAAAAACCATTTGTAATATTTGCAGCACCTTGCGCCAAACATTCTTTATTCGACGAACCTTTTGTTTCTGTCACCTCATCCACCAAAGTAAGCGTTAGCAAAGTTTCAATTAACCCAACCGAACCCATAATAATCGAATAAGGCAAAATAATTTTCAAGGTTTCTAACGTAAACGGAACACTCGGAATATGAAAACTTGGCAATTCTCCTTTTATACTAGCAATATCACCAACAGTCTTTGTATCAATATGAAATCCAATTACCAATAGAAAAGTCACAAGAATTGCAACCAAAGAAGCTGGAATAATTTTCGTTAATTTCGGAAAGAAATAAACTATCAGAACCGTAATTAGCGTCAATCCAGCCATCGTATAAAAAGGTGTACCACTCAACCAACTCGTTATTCCATTCGTAGTTGATTTGAATTGTTCTATTTGTGACATAAAAATAACAACAGCCAAACCATTTAGAAAGCCATACATAACAGGTTGAGGAATTAAACGAACAAATCTTCCTAATTTGAAAACACCAATTACTATCTGGAAAACTCCTGCTAAAGCAACCGCAGCAAAAATATATTGCTCACCATACGTTGCATTCAACGCGATTAAAGTAATAACGGTAGCACCTGCTCCACCCGCAACCATCGCTGGTCTTCCTCCAAAAACCGCCGTTACAATTCCCATGATAAATGCACCATATAAACCTATTAAAGGTGATAAACCAGCTAAAATTGCAAACGAAAGCGATTCAGGAATCATTGTCATAGCAACAGTTAAGCCGGCTAATATTTCGTTTTTATAATTTATTTTTTGATTGAATTTTAAATATTCAGCAATCGACATCAGAAGTTTTATTTCATGCAAAAGTAACAATTACTACGCATCTAAAATTAGTAAAAAGCTAGATTAAATATCAAATTACATACTAATCATTGAAGTAATTTTATAATTGTTAAATATTTCTTAATAAATATTTAACAATTAGGAAATATAGCAAATGTATTTTTGACGAAATTAATTTCTAATGAAACATCTTTTAAAACTCTCCTTATTCATTCTAGGTCCATTCGTTTTGGCTCAAAGCGGTGTTATCTCAGGAAAAGTTGTAGATTCTAACGATCAATTTTCGTTACCAGGAGCTACAATTCGCATCGAGAATTCCAATAAATATACTGTATCTGACCAAAATGGTAATTATCAATTTCTAAATCTTACACCTGGTATTTATACCATTTATATTGATTATTTAGGATACGAAACCATCTCAAAACAAATAGAAGTTACCGAAAATAAAACAGCAGTTATTGATTTTTCTCTAAACGCAGGTTACAACGAACTAAATGAAGTTGTTATAGTTGGAGATTATTTAAAAGGGCAAGCAAAAGCATTGAATCAACAAAAAAATAACGGAAATATTACCAATATTATTTCTTCAGATCAAGTTGGTCGTTTTCCCGATTCTAACATCGGAGATGCGTTAAAACGTGTCACTGGAGTTACAATGCAAAACGATCAAGGTGAAGCTAGAAACATTATCATTAGAGGTTTATCACCCGAATTAAATTCGGTCATGTTAAATGGAGATCGCATTCCATCTGCCGAAGGTGATAACCGAAATGTACAAATGGATTTAATTCCTGCGGAAATGATTTCATCTATAGAAGTGAACAAAACTTTGACACCAGATATGGATGCAGACGCAATTGGTGGAGCTGTAAATCTGATTACACGTGCTGTTCCAAATAAAGAGCGTATTTCTATAACGGCTTCTGGTGGTTATGCACCAATTCGCGAAAAAGGCTTGTACAATTCGTCTTTTTTATATGGAAATAGATTCTTCAACAAGAAATTAGGTGTAGTTGTTTCAGGAAGTTATCAGGTTCAAAATTTTGGTTCAGATAATATCGAAGCTGTTTGGGACAAAGATGAAAATAAAACCTATTTGTCACAATTTCAGATTCGTAAATATGACATTCAACGTGTAAGAAGAAGTGCATCTTTTTCAGCAGATTATCAGTTTAATGAAAACAATAGAATAGATCTTTCTGCTATTTACAATTGGCGTGACGACAGAGAAAATCGTTATAGAGTAACTTATCGCGATTTAGAATTTGATGAAAAAACAGGAACTTACACAGGAAATATACGTCGCGAAACAAAAGGTGGAATTAATAATAACCGCAATAAAAATGCACGTTTAGAAGATCAACGTGTTTACAATATATCGTTACGAGGAGAGCATTTATTATCTCCAAAAATCGATATGGATTGGGCTGTTTCTTATTCAAAAGCGAGCGAAGACAGACCAAATGAGCGCTACATCGATTATCGTGCAAAAGGTGTTACCTTTAATGAAGATTTATCTGATGCAAAATATCCAAATGTAACAACAACTTCTACAGAAGATTTGACCAAATTCAAAGTTGGTTCATTATCAGAACAACACGATTATACAGATGAAACAGAATTTGGTGCAAAGCTTAATTTCAGAGTTCCCTTAAGTCTTATTCCAAATCAGAAAGGACGCTTACGCTTTGGTGGTCGCCTTCGATTGAAAGACAAAGAGCGCGAAAATATTTTCTATTCATACGAAAGCATAGATGGAATGGGAAATTTGAGTACTCAAAATCCTGTAAATTGGTCAAGCAATCGTTTCAATGCTGGTAAAAAATACCAAGCTGGATATTTCTATTCAAATCATCAATTAGGAAATTTAGATTTAAACAATACAAATCTATTCGAATCTAACTTAGAACCTTCTGAATATCTAGCCTCTAACTATAAAGCGAAAGAATATATTTCGGCAGGATACATTCGTTGGGATCAAGATCTATCATCTAAAACATCTTTGATCGTAGGTGTTCGTATCGAAAATACTTCAATAGATTATACAGGGAATTATGTACAAGATGAAGAAGATTTAATTGGAGAAATCAAGCACAAAAACGATTATACCAATGTTTTACCAAGTCTTTCTTTGAAACATAAATTTACAAATGATTTTATTCTAAGAGCTGCGTTCACAACAAGTATTGCACGACCAAATTATTACAGTTTAGCGCCTTTTGTAAGTGTTTTGAAAGAAGATACAGAACTTTTTGCAGGTAACCCAAATCTGAAAGCGACCTATGCCATGAACTATGATTTGATGGCTGAAAACTATTTCGAAAATATCGGAATTGTTTCAGGAGGATTTTTCTACAAAAAATTAAACGATTTCATCTATACGTACAAAAACAATACATTTACAACAAATGATTTCCAAACGCTTTTTCCTGACATAGCAAACCCAGTTCCTGCTGGAGAAAATTGGAAAATGACACAAGCTAGAAATGGAGATCACGTGAATGTTTTTGGATTTGAAGTAGCTTTTCAACGTCAATTAGATTTCATTCCAGGCGAATTTTTCAAACATTTGGGAATTTACCTTAACTATACATACACCGATTCGAAAGCCAAAGGAATTACCAATGAAGATGGTGATTTGAGAGAAGATCTTGATTTACCTAAAACAGCTCCACACATGTTCAATGGTTCGTTAGCATTCGAGAACAAAAAGTTCTCTGCACGTATTTCGGTTAATTATACAGCCGCTTATTTAGACGAAATTGGAGGAAATGCTTTCGAGGATAGTTATTATGACAAACAATTATTTTTAGATGCAAATGCGTCGTATAAATTCTCGAATCAATTACGAATTTTTGCAGAAGCAAACAATTTAACAAATCAACCTTTACGTTACTACCAAGGAGTTTCGAGTCAAACAATGCAACTCGAATATTATCAACCACGTTTTACTTTAGGTCTAAAATTTGATTTCTAAACAATTATGAAAAAAATATTCATCACATTATCACTCTTCACTATTCTATTTTCTTGTGAATCCTCTAAACTAGCTCCAATTCCTACAAATGCAGTAAAACCAACTGTTACAACACAGCAAACACCAAATGATACTGATGATCCTGCAATTTGGATCAATTATCAGAATCCTGAAAAATCACTTATTATTGGAACAGACAAACAAGAAGAGACAGGCGGTTT
Organism: Empedobacter sp. UBA3239; assembly: GCF_002362875.1. Taxonomy (NCBI): domain Bacteria; kingdom Pseudomonadati; phylum Bacteroidota; class Flavobacteriia; order Flavobacteriales; family Weeksellaceae; genus Empedobacter; species Empedobacter sp. UBA3239. The sequence continues at coordinate 60,745 of NZ_DEVJ01000015.1, forward strand.
ATATGCCTATGATTTGAATGGTAAAATCGTAAACCAAATCGTTCCACTTAATCGTCCAAATAATGTAGATGTGATGTACGGTTTTCCTCTGAATGGAAAAAACATTGACATTGCAGTGCTTACCGAACGTGCAAACAATAAAATTAGAATTGTTTCGCTTCCAGATTTTAAATTGATTGACAATGGCGGAGTCGAAGTTTTCAAAGACGAAACATTACGAGACCCAATGGGAATTGCGCTTTACAAAAGCAAAAACAACAAGTTTTATGCAATCGTTGGTCGTAAAGACGGTGTAAGTGGCGAATACCTACATCAATATGCATTAGAAAACAAGAACGGAAAAATAGAAGCAACTTTAGTGCGAAAATTTGGAAATTATTCGGGTAACAAAGAGATTGAAGCCATTGCAGTTGATGAAGAATTAGGCTTTATTTATTATGCTGACGAAACAGCAGGAATTAGAAAATATTATGCCGATCCAGAAAAAGGAAACGAAGAAATTGCATTCTTTGGGCAAAAAGATTTTAAACGCGACCACGAAGGAATTGCAATTTATAAAACCAATGCAACAGACGGCTATATCCTAATTTCAGACCAACAAGCAAATTATTTTAATGTATACAAACGACAAGGTGAAGCTTCAAATCCAAATGAACACAAATTAATTGCTAAAATCCCAGTTTCTACTATCGAATGTGACGGAGCTGATGCGATAAACTTCAATTTTGGAACTAAATTCCCAAAAGGTTTCTTTGTTGCCATGAGCAATGGAAAAACATTCCAAATCTATGATTGGCAAATCATTCAAAACGAAATTGATAAACAAGCCAAATAATTATACATTCACACATAAAAAATCCGAGCTCATAGCTCGGATTTTTTGGTTTTATGTAATCACATGCTTTATTAATATAACCCGTAGTGCATTTAG
>NZ_DEVJ01000016.1:0-12192 GCF_002362875.1 Empedobacter sp. UBA3239
TTCCCTTAAGTTGCTGGTACGATGGGAAATATTTTTTGAGAATTTTAGATGTGAGAAGTGAGATACGAGGTTTTTGACGAGAAAACCCGTTTTTACCGCTAGAAATAATTCGACATTTTACTTTTCTCCCAAAAAAGAAAAGCAAAAGATATACTTTTAAAGGAACAACTTCGGATGAATTGTCGCGAAGCGAGAATAATTTATTCAGTATAGTTAATAATATAATGAATACGATGCTGATGACATCATAATTTAAAGAAGCTTTTTTATAAAATAGGAGTGACAGAACTAAAAAAAGGAGAACATGTAGTTCTCCTTTTTTATTTCTGTTAATGTGGACCATTACCGTTTTTATCTTTTTCCAAATCGGTATTCCAAATTTTGATTTTATCTGTTTTTTTCAAGCCAGATTTTACTTGAACATTCACTCCGTCTGTAATTCCAAGAGTGATGTATTTCTTTTCGTATTTTGCATCTTGTCCTTTACCAGAAGTAAGAATCTCAACATATGGTTTTTGGTTTTCGTCGTAACGAACATGCGCTGATTTTACCAACAATACATTTTTTGCTTCCTGCGTTACAACCTCAGCATTTGCAGAATATCCCGCACGAATAAAGTTATCTGAATCTAATTGAACTGGTGCTTTAATCTCGAACTGAACTACTCCATTCGTTGCAACTCCTTGAGGCGAAATAAAATCCAGAATCGCTGTAAAAGTTTTGTTCGGAATTGCACCAATCGATACATTAATTTTCATTCCTTCTTTTAATTTACCAACCTCAGCTTCGTCAACTTTTCCTTGGAAAATCATTTTCTTAACATCAGCCATCGTAGCAATAGTAGTACCTGTAGAGAAATTATTAATCTCTTGCACCATATTCCCAACCTCAACAGGAATATCTAAAATCATTCCCGAAGTAGTTGCTGTAATACGTGTTGTTGCATAAGCTTCCAAACCAGGAGCAATACCCGTTTGCGCAACTTTGTAATCGTTTTCGGCAGCTTTTAATTGTTGTTGAGCTGACTTATATGTCGCATTTGCATTGTCATAATCTGCACGAGGCAAAACACCTTGATTATATAAAGTTGATGTTCGATTGAAATTACGACGTTCTTGATCGACCGTAATTTGAGCCGCTTGAATAGACTGACGAGCTGCATTTAACGACTGAACATTTGGAACAACTTTCAGTTCACAAATCAACTGACCACGCTCTACATATTGTCCTTCTGCAACATTAATCGATTTTATAACACCCGAAATATTTGGCTTAATTTCAATTGTTTCCAACGGTTTTACTTCACCAGTTGCAACAGCTTTCACCTCGATATTTCCCATAAAAGGCGTTGTCGTTTCATAAACTTCATTGTCTTGGCTATTCTTTTTACCGAAATACACAATCACACCGATTACAGCACCGATAAAAACGACAATCATCAAAATCTTTAGAATTTTTTTCATTCTTTTATATCTGTTAAGTTTTAGTTATTCATCTCTCAAAGCATCAATAGGTTTGATTTGAATTGCTCGTTGAGCAGGAATCAATCCCGCTAAAGTTGCCATAATCACCATCACTGCTAAAGCTGTAAAAAGTGTAAACAAATCGATTGACGCATTATATAAAGGTATGTTTTTATTTGATGGAATGATAATTTCGTTGAGAACCATTAGTAAAAGTGCTGCAAAAATAATTCCGCCTAAACCTGCAATTAATGTTAAAACTACTGATTCTAACAAAATTTGTCCTCGAATTTGAGCAGGAATTGCACCTAATGCTCTTCGAATTCCAAATTCTTTTGTACGTTCTGAAACTGTAATCAATAATATACTTGCAATCGCAATAACCCCGGAAAACAATGTCATCCCTCCTACAACAATCGCTAGGAACTGCATCCCTTTTACGAATTTCATAATCTTCCCAAGCATTTCACCTAAATTAAAACCTCCAATTCCTTGGTCGTCATCTGGAGAAATATTTTTAATCTGTTTCAGATATGTTTTTAATTCTTTTTCGAATGCAACAATATCATAATTATTAGGCAGACTCAAACTCAAATATTGAATCGTTTCCCCTTGATTATATATCTTTTGAAATGTTGTAAACGGAATAAACACTTGATCTTTACTCTCTACAGGCGAAGAAGGTGTGTCGTAAACGCCGACAATTGTATAATAACTATCGCTAATTCTGATTTCTTTCCCCAAAGGTTTTGGTTTATCACCAAAAAATTGTTCGGCAACTTCAATTCCAATTACACAAACTTTCGATTCAGTTTTGATATCATCTTCATTGATAAAACGACCTTGAATAATATCTTTCCCAAACATTCGGTTTTGATCTGGATAATCTCCATTAACCGTGTAAAAATTATATTTTGTTCCGTAAGTTAATATTGAATTTGGTTTCGAATTTCGAGGAGCTAACAACGAAATTTGAGGAAAACGAGCCTGAATTTGACGAACATCACTCATTTTCAATTCAATTGTGCGACCTTTTTGAAATCCTTGATATGGCATCGATGTTGTTCCTCCCCAAACAAATAATGAATTCGTTGCGGCATTTGCCAAATTACGGTCAAAACCATTTTGCAAACCGCGTGTTACTCCTAACAATAATACAAATAAGAACATTCCCCATGCAACACCAATCATTGTTAAAATAGTGCGCAATTTATTTTTGCGAATCGCCGCGTAGACTTCGCTCCAAGCATCTGGATCAAAAACAAATTTTATAAAGTTCATTATTCGTCTCTTAAAGCATCAATAGGTTTAATACGTGCTGCATTCAAAGCTGGAATTAATCCAGAAACTGTTCCTGCAACAAATAAAATAATACAAGCCATTACCAACGAATTAGTTTCTACACCTGGATTATAAATAAAATATTCTTCTAAGCTATCTCCAATATTTTCTACAACAAGTGCCGCTAAAGCAATTCCTATTGCTCCGAAAATAATTGTAATCATAATTGCTTCTTGTAAAATCAGTCCCAAAACATTGGCTGGTGTTGCGCCTAAAGCTTTTCGAATACCAATTTCTTTGGTACGCTCTTTTACACTAAACACCATAATATTTCCGATACTTACAATTCCTGCAATCAAACTTCCTCCACCAATTACAAATACAATAATTGTCAGAATCAAGAAAAATTGATTAGTATCTTCCATTGCATCCGCTGCATTTCGTACCCAAACTCCACCATAATCAGAAGGCGCAACATTGTGTCGACCTTTTATATTATATTCGATTGCATTTGCTAGTTTCGAAATATCAGCCAAAGCCATTCCATCTTTGGGTGTTACAATAATCGATGATACTTTGTCCGTCGCATAAATCGTTCTAAACGTTGTAAAAGGCGCATACAGAGCACGTTCAGCATTATCACCACCATCTTTACTTTCGAAAACACCAACCACTTGATACATACTTGAACCTAATTGCAAATACTTCCCAATCGCAATCTGATTTGGAAAAAAATCTTGTGAAACCAATCGTCCAATAACAATTGACTTGGACTGATTCTCCATATCTTTTTTATTGATAAATCGACCAAGCGTTACATTTTCATTAATCATTGATTCATATTCTGGATAAACTCCAGTAATTGAATAACTTCCTGAATTAGCTTCATTTCTAATTGTATCACTTTTCGAAATTGTACTTACAATCGATTTTATTTCATCTGGAAAAGAATGTTTAATAAATTCAAAATCTTTTACATCCAATTCAATTGTACGCCCTTGTTTGAAACCATTGTAAGGTTCTGTTGTTGTACCTCCGTTAACGGTAATATTTAATGAATTTGCTTTGAAAAATTCTTGTTGAAACCCGTTCTGCAAACCATTTCCCAATCCATACAATGTAATAAACACAAAAAGCGCCAAAGCGATTGTCAAACCCGACAATGCTGTACGCAATTTATTACTTGCAATGGACGACCATATTTCGCTCCAACGGTCTGTATCAAACATATTTTATATTTACGATTCTTTGATTTATGATTTACGAAGTTTGAGATTCGAAAATCATTAAACTCTTACTTGTTCTACTTTTTCGTCACTTACAATTACCCCATCTTTTAGACGAACAATACGTTTGCACATATTTGCAATATCATCTTCGTGCGTCACCATTACAATTGTTTTACCTTCGTCATTAATCTCTTGAATCAAGTGCATTACTTCTTGTGAAGTTTTGGTATCCAATGCTCCTGTGGGCTCATCCGCTAATAACAATTTAGGTTTTGCAGCCAACGCTCGTGCAATTGCGACACGTTGTTTTTGTCCACCCGAAAGTTCGTTTGGCATATGAGTAGCCCAAGGCTCCAACCCTACTCTTTCCAGATAACTAAGCGCAATTTTATTTCGATCCGAACGTTTTACTTTTTGATAATACAACGGCAAGGCAACATTTTCTAAGACATTTTTGAAACCAATTAAATTATACGATTGAAAAATAAATCCTAAAAATTTGTTTCTATAATTAGCGGCTTTAGTTTCGTTTAACTTCTCGATTCTAACACCATCCAATTCATAAATACCTGTATCATGCTCGTCCAACATCCCAATGATATTCAATAAAGTTGATTTCCCCGAACCCGAAGATCCCATAATCGCAACAAATTCACCTTCCACAATCTCAAGGTTAATTCCTTTGAGTACGTGAAGTTTATTTTTTCCCATTATGTAGGATTTATTTAAATCTCGAATAGATATCATAGATTGTTGTAAATTTCAATAAAGATAACAGATAAGTCGAAATTATAAGAAAAATGTTACAAGCAAGTTTAAGATTTAATTGTAAAATTAAGTACAAAAATTGGTGGTTTCGCCATTTATTTAGGAATAATGTTGATGTTAAACCTTTTCTTATTTATGAAAGGCAGACGACGATCTTTGTAACAACAATATTTAAGAAGTTTAGAATCTTAACAAAAACCCCTCCCAAAAGTTAACTTTTGGGAGGGTTTTATTTTAAACTGGATCTACATCTACATCAATTCGTACCGAGCGAAAAGGTGCAATTGTATGCAGTTGATCTATTTTTGATTGAATTAAATCTTTTACTTTTTGAGGCGATTGATTTGGTCGAATTTTAATCATCACATCTGTAATATACAAATTATTGATTCGTCCAATCGAAGGCGCTTCTGGACCAAGTAAACATTTTGCATCAAAACTTGGTTTAAGCAAAACGACCAATTGAGCTGCTGTTTTATCCAAACGCTCTTTATTTTTATGCTTGAAACGCAACTTAATCAATCGCGAATAAGGCGGATACAAAAATTCTTTGCGCTCATACAAAATATCTTTCATCGTTGGCGCATAACTGTAGGTTGTGACATTTTGCAAAATCTGATGTTCGGGCTGAAAAGATTGAATCAATACTTTCCCTTGCTCTTGTCTACGACCTGCACGACCAGAGACTTGCGTTAACAATTGAAATGCTTTTTCGTGCGCTCTAAAATCAGGAAAATTTAACAAAGAATCTGCTCGAATAACACCAACAAAATTAACATTTCCAAAATCAAAACCTTTTGTAATCATTTGTGTTCCAATTAAAATATCAATTTCTTTGTTCTCGAAATCTTCAATCAATTTTTCGTAAGCAAATTTCCCGCGCATCGAATCGACATCCATTCTTCGAACTTTTGCTTCAGGAAAAATTGTTTGAACTTGCTGTTCTATCTGCTCAGTTCCCAAACCTTTTGTATTCAATTCGTGCGAACCACAACTTGGACAACGCAAAGGTTTCGCTTGCGCATAACCACAATAATGACATTTTAGTTGATTCGAGAATTTATGATATGTTAAACTGACATCACAATTTGGACATTCGGGCGTATGTCCACACGTATTACATTCCATAATCGGTGCATATCCACGACGATTCTGAAATAAAATAACTTGCTTTTTTTGATGCAATTGATTGAAAATTTCATCACGAAGTGTATGCGAAATATCTTCTGTAATTTCTTTTTCCTTTTGCGCTTTTTTTAGGTCAACCAAATTAATTTCGGGCAATTTTATGTTTCCAAAACGTTCTGTTAATTCAACATAACCATATTTTTTATTTTTTGCATTATAATAACTTTCAGCCGAAGGCGTCGCCGAACCTAACAAAACTTTCCCGTTCATCATTCCTCCAAGCAACATCGCCATATCGCGTGCATGAAAAAATGGTTTTATATCCATCTGCTTGTAAGACGATTCGTGCTCTTCGTCGACGATAATCATTCCCAAATTATCAAAAGGCAAATACAACGCTGTTCGTGGACCAATGATAATATCGAAATCACCATTCAATGTTTTTTGCCACAATTCGACACGTTCATTTTGATTAAATTTCGAATGATAAACTCCTACTCTTTCTCCAAAATGTTTTTTAATACGATGAACAATTTGCGTAGTCACAGAAATTTCTGGTAATAAGTACAACACTTTATTTCCTTTCGCAATTACTTGTTCCATCAATTTTAGATAAATTTCTGTCTTTCCGCTTGACGTTACGCCATGTAACAAAACAGTTGATTTATCCTTAAAATCTTCTTTAATTTGATTCAAAGCTTCAGTTTGTTTCAAGGTCAATTCAGCAATTTCAGCAACTTCTTTCTCATCTTCATCTACACGAGAAGTTTGATGTTGATAAATTTCAACTGCTCCTTTTTCTGCTAAAGATTTAAGTACAGCATTTGTCGCACCTTGTTTTATAAAATCTGCAACTTTTAGCGGTTTTTCTTGCGATTGCGTTTCTAACGTAATCAATTGCAACAAGGTTTTGCGCTGTTTTGGTGCTTTATTTAATTGATTTAAAATCTCGATAAAGGCAGTTTCATTTCCTTTTAAATCTGGATGTAATCGGACATAATTATCAATTTTTGGTGTATATTTTTCGTTGAGTTTTTCATCTAACCGAATAATTCCTTTATCAATTAATAATTTAAGTGTTGGAATTGCTGATTTCTCGTCCACAATTAAAGCTGCTTCTTCAACCGAAATGATTTCTCTTAATTTCAGTGCTTCAAAAACTAAGAATTCATAATCATTTAATTCTTCGATTGTTTCGTAATTTGGATTAATTAATCGAACAAAAGTTTGAGATTCTAATTTTAACGCAGAAGGAAAAGCATTTCGAAAAACATCACCCAACGAACACATATAATAATTCGCCATCCACTCCCAAAAATTAATTTGCGTTTGTGTTACCAAAGGTTCGTCATCCAAAAAAGCATGAATCGCCTTTGTTTTGTATAATTCTGGTGCATTTTGATGAATAGAATGTACAATTCCTGTATATAATTTTTGCGTTCCGAAAGGCACGGAAACACGCTGACCAACTTTAATTTGCTGTAAATCAATTTCAGAAAGATGATACGTAAATGTTCCATTTAATGAAAGTGGTAAAATAATTTCGGCAAAATAATTAATTGTCATTCTATAATTTTAAACCAGCAAGTTAGTAAGATTTTTAAAAGAAATAGAAAGCAAGTTTTAAAAAATATTTTTGCATTTATTTAGCTATAATTGGAAATTTTATATCCTTAATTAAAATCTTTAATTTAATTAAAAATTAAATCATTAAGTCTTTTATCATATATAGTGTCGAAAATAAATCGAAAACAAGAATGAATGAAACTATAACACAGTTAATCATTATAGCATTGGTTATTTCCCTAATACTCATTGTTTTTTCTACTTTCAGTCTTGAAACTTCAGGGATCATTGTTTTGTTTGTATGTTTATTATTTTGTGTTGCTATTTGTTTGATTGGAATTCCTTTTTATTTTTTACGTAAGAAATATGCAACTTCTATTATGGTAAATGAACTTGGGATTTTCACTTACAATAATAAAAATGAACCTGTTGAAACAATTTTGTACGAAAATATTCTAATAATACAATTATTATGATGCGAGCGGAAGAGATAATCCTAACCCAAATCTTCGTATAAAAGTGAATAATAGTGGAACTGCAATATGGAAAACTTTTCCAAAACTATACTACATTGGATTAACAAATAAAAATGAGTTACACTTGCATTTCTTATTACAAGCGAAATCATCTCAAAAGAAAATAGAAATTGATCCAACTGCAATTATCTATTATCAATCATTAATTAAAAAATAAAATTTCACAAATTATTAATATTTCATTTTCAGATAGTTTGAAGAATTAATACTAATTTTAAGAGAATTCAAAAACTATCATTATGTTACATGCCATTTTAGATCAGATTTCGGAATCAGAAAAACCAATTATAAAAATCATTTTCAGAAATGATGATACGCGTGTTGTTGCTTTTGGACTGAAAAAAGGTTTGAAATTAATCGATCATCAATTACCTGTAAATGCAAAAATTTTGATGTTGAAAGGTGAAATAGAAATTGACTCGAAAATTGAGATTGTCAATCTAAAAGAATTTGACGAATATGTTATTCCGTCAAAAGTTATTCATCAAGTGACTTCTTTACAAGATTCGATAATGTTGGTTATTCTAAATTTTTATGAAAAAAGTTTTTAAAATAGTTAAACTCTATTTATTTACACTATAAAAACTTTATAATTATTAATTTATCAAAATATGAAACTACTTTTCTCATTAACTACTCTCCTTACCTTAGCCCTATCTTCTTGCAGTACAAACATTAAACACGATCGATTATTTACAGGAACAATTGTAAGAGATTGTACAGGAACTTACATTCGTGTTAATAAAGAGGATTATTTGGTTTGTAATAATGAAATGCTTTGGGACAAAAAAGAAGGTGAAACAGTAAGTGTTATTTATGATTTTGAAAAAACATGCAAAGAGTTAGAAAATAAAGCAACTTGTATGATGTATCATGAACATAAAGGCAAGATTAAAATCAAGAAAAATAATAATTAATTAAAAAATCCACTCAAATTGAGTGGATTTTTGCTTTATATAAAAAAACGATTATTTTGATTTTTTACGACGCTCTAATTCTTTTTCGATCAGCATCAATTCGCGTCCTGTTTGTCCTGCAACAGATGTATTTTCTTGTGCACGACGAACCAAGTAAGGCATTACTTCTTTGATTGGTCCATATGGTAAATATTTTGCAATATTATATCCTAAATGCGCCAAGTTGAACGAAATATTATCACTCATTCCAAATAATTGTCCAAACCAGAAATTTGGATTATTTTTCTCAATTCCGTTTTCGTTCATTAATTTGATTAACAATTCGCAACTTTCTTCGTTGTGCGAACCTGCGAATAAACCAAAACGCTCGTGATGAGAAGCAATAAATTCTAACGCTAGATTATAATCTCTATCCGAAGCTTCTTTGTTTGGTTGAATTGGAGATGGATAACCTTCGGCTTGCGCACGTGCACGCTCTTTCTCCATATATGCTCCACGCACAATTTTGAATCCTAAGAAATATCCTTCGCGCTCTGCTTTTGCATGCATTTCTTTCAAATAAGCCAAACGATCATGACGATACATTTGCAACGTATTCCAAACTAATGCACGTTTTGTGTTATATTTCACCATCATTTCGTCAGTCAAATCATCTGCAGAACCTTGCATCCAAGTTTCTTCTGCATCTACCATGATATTAACATCCAAATCATATCCTTTTTGACATACTGCCTCGAAACGTTGACGAATATTAGCCCAAGATTTTTCTTCTTCTGCAGTTAACGTTTGTTTCTTCCCTACTTTTTCAAATAATTCGATTCGACCAAATGCAGTTGGTTTAAATACTACAAATGGAATTGATTGATTAGATTTTGCTAAATCAACCAAGTGTAACATAACGTCACGAACTTCGTCAAATTGTTTTTCTTCTGTTAATCCTTCGATAGAATAATCTAAAATAGAACTTACGTGATATTTAAATAATTCATTTGCGACAACCACACCTTGTTCTGCCGTTTCTCCTCCTACAAATTGTTTGTAGATTGTTTCACGAATTACAGGTTTTACGAATGGGATATCTACCGCAAATGGTAAATTAAAAAACTTAGTTCCAAAACTTGTCAATGCGGGGCTTCCGATTAACTTGTATAAGTAATACGCTTTCTTTAAATCTTTATCTGATTTCGATTCGAAAGCAAACTGTGTATTGTCGAATAAAGACATGTGAGTTAACTATTTTTTGTGTTAATATAACGTTACAAATTTATAATTAAAACCTGATTAAACTAAAAAAAACCTACAAGAAATTCTTGTAGGTTTTTGATATATTTTAAAGATTGCAAATAGTTGCCTATTCTTATCCTTTTTTAGCGTATTTGCTTCTGAATTTGTCGATACGTCCTGCAGTATCAACCAATTTAGTTTTACCTGTGTAAAATGGGTGAGATGTAGAAGAAATCTCCATTTTGATTAATGGGTACTCTACTCCGTCAACAACTAATGTATCTTTAGTATCAGCACAAGATTTTGTGATGAACACATCTTCGTTAGACATATCTTTGAATGCTACCAAACGGTAATTTGTTGGGTGGATATCTTTTTTCATTTTTTTAATCTTCTTTGTTAACTTTATTGGAGTGCAAAGATAATATTATTTACAGAATGTTACAATCAATTTTATTGAAAAAACATTTAAAACAATACATTAAGCAAATTTAATTTCGAGTGTAATGGGCTTCTTAAAATTAAACCTGCACTTCTTGTACACATTTTTCGTGGTGCAAATATAAACATTTTAGTAATTCGTACAAATATTTTTGGTGAATCTATTCATAAAAATCTATTTTTTATCTTTGTCCATCTACAATAAAACCTATTATTTGCTGTTTAAACTTATATAATGAATCATAATTTTATGAACGTAAAAACATTAATCGCCGGACTTGGTATTGCTTCTTTGATTGGTTTTCAATCTTGTCGCGATGATTTTGACTATGATCCAATTAGTTCTGAATTGCGCTTTAGCAAAGATACCGTTTCCGTAGATACCGTATATAATTTCTCTAAATCTGAAACCTATCTGCTTAAAATTTATAATCCTGAGAATGATGATCGCGTGATTCCAAAAATATATTTGACACGTGGAAATAATTCATTTTTCAATATAAATGTAGACGGAAAAGCAGGAACAAGTTTCGAAAATGTGCCGATTCGCAAAAAGGATAGTTTATTTATTTTTGTTGAAGTAAATGCTCAAGAAGCACCTCTTAATCCACTTTACGATGACGAAATTAATTTCGAAACAACCAATTCTTCTAAAAAAATCAAGTTACTTTCTTGGATAGAAAAAGCTAAAATTCATGCAAAAGATGCTACAATTTCTTCTGCAAATTGGAATGTAAACGAAGCCCAAGTAATTGACGGAAATTTAACTGTTACAAGTGATTTAACAATTGATAAAGGTGCAAAAGTTTATTTCAAAAAAGGAGCAAGTTTAACGATTGGAAATAATGCAAAACTTACGGTGAATGGAGCTTTGAATGAAGAAGTGAAATTTCGTTCGGCGCGTCATGATAACAAATACGATTCAATTCCTGATCAATGGAACAAAATCGAATTAGCTCCAAATAGTACATCAAAAATCAATTATGCAAAAATTATTGGTGCAGATACTGGTTTACACGTAAATAATGCGAAATTAGATATTAGTAATGCTAAAATTGTTAATAATCAATCGTATGGAATTTTAGCAACAAACGCTACAATTGCAGGTTACAACTTGGTAATGAATAATAGTAATTTGGCAACTTTAGCAATAGAATATGGTGGTTCGTACGAATTTTATCATTCTACTTTTGCCAATTATTACAATTTTGCAACAGGTGCTGGTCCAGCTTATTCGCTTTTCTTGAGTAACGAAAACAATGATAAAAATGTTTCGGCTTTGACAAAAGCAACGTTCGGAAATTGTATTATATATAATGAACGCACGCCAAATGCTATTTTATTGGATAAAAAAGATGGTGCGGCTTTCAATTATTTATTTGACACCAATGTTATTCACAATGCGGATACTTCAGTATTAAATGTGAAAACTGCGCCAAATTTCTTGGCAAGTATTACGTTAGATCCGATGTTTGAGGATACAAATTATTTTGCAAATAAATTAGCTGTGAAAAATGAATCACCTGCGAAAGGGAAAGGAAAAATATCTTTTGCGCAACAATATCCATTAGATTATAATGGACAACCACGAGGCACAACTCCTACAATTGGAGCATTTCAATAAAAATAAATAAGGTCG
>NZ_DEVJ01000016.1:12390-77011 GCF_002362875.1 Empedobacter sp. UBA3239
CGACCTTATTTATTTTTATTTATTATTTAACTGAACAGATACTTTTCCTTTAAATTCATCTCCTTTAAAATTGATTCTATAACTTTTATAAGATTCTAAATGAATAGATTCTTTTTTATTCATTTTCCCTTTTGAAGCACTACCTATTTGAGTTAATTCTTTTCCTGTATAATCTACAATCGAGAAATCCATTAAACCATTTTTTTGTTTCACTTCATAATCTAATTCAAGTTCTATATCTTGATTTGTTTTCAAGAAATAATAAACTTCTCCTTGCATTTGTGTAAAGTCCAAAAAGATTTGATTATTATTTCGTCTAATAACTTTTGTTGCTGAATATGTTGTTCCTTCTGTTTTATAAATTCCATCAATACTTAAATATCTTGACGCATTCGTTGACACATTAGAAACAGTTGAAATTGTCACACAAGATTGTACCAACATCACTGCAAAACACAATAAAATAAATTTTCTCATAACATCATATCTTTACTATTAAGATGCATGTTTTATAAAAAAGTTACAGCAAAGGTTTAAATTCTATTCGTTTTTTCTCGCACCAACACACCCACAACACCTAAAATAACCACCTCATCATTTTCGTGTATTTGCACACAATCTTTGTAATTTGGATTTATCGCAATCAATTTATTGTTTATTTTATCAAAACGTTTCAACGTATAATCTTCATTATTAACGGAAACAATAATATCATCATGATGCAACGGAATAAGATCTGTCCGAATCACCAAAATATCATTTTTTTGATAAACAGGATACATCGAATCTCCGCCAACAACAATCAAAAAAGTAGATTCGGGATGCGTTAAATAACGTTCGTCCAAACTTATCTTATCATCTACAAAATCTTCCGCAGGCGAAGGAAATCCAGCATTTACATGACCAAAATTCGGAATATATTTTTTCTCACCATCTGTATTTATCACAAAAAGATTGAGTTCTTTGTCTAACATTTTTATCTCTCCATTCATTTTTTCTATCGTTTAATACACCACCAACAAATCTTTCCACTTGGTTGTATAACAAGGTGATAAATTATTTTGACGCATTTTCCACGTTTTATTCAACTCTTGCGAAGCTAATTTTATTTTTGCCGCACCAAATTTTTTGTTCAACAAATCGATGACTTTCATCAAATCTGGGTGATTTGGATTTTCTTCTTCAAAAAGCGATAATTGTTTTTGATCTGACGAAACAATTCCAGACACCACTACTCCAGCCTTTTTGTACTCATAACCATCTTTATAAATTTGCTCAAACGCTTTAATTGCAAATTTGGACAACGTTATACTTGAATTCGATTCGTAAGGTAAATGGACCGAAATTGTACGGTAATATTGTGGTTTATTTCTATCAAAATTATTGGTCTGAATAAAAACTGTAACCAAATTGCAAGAAGAATTCTGTTTCCGAAGTTTCTCTGCACACGAAACCGCAAAAGTAGCAACACGCTCTTTTACATATTCAAAATCGTTGGTATATTCTTCAAAACTACGCGTCGTTGCAATACTTTTCTTTGCCGAAATCGCTTCTAAATCTAACACCGCTTCACCTAACAAATCTTTTTTCAAACGCAAACCTACTATCGAAAATTCTTTCCGAAGAAAATCATCTTTTAATTGTACAAAATCCAACGCTTTATTGACACCGATCATTCTCAAACGTCGTGACATTCGTCTACCAATTCCCCAAACATCTTCGATATTTAACCATTTTAACGCTTTATGGATTTGTTCTTGCGTCTGAATAACATAAATTCCTTGATGAACTTCTGGAAATTTTTTCGCAATATGATTCGCTAATTTCGCCAAGGATTTTGTTGGAGCAATTCCGACACAAACTGGCAATTTTGTAAATTGATATATTTTAGATTTGATTTCTAATCCGTAATTTTTCAAATCAAAACGTTCAAATCCATTCAATTTTAAGAAACATTCGTCTATCGAATAAATTTCTTGATCAGGCGAATACAACGATAAAATCGACATTACACGACTGCTCATATCCGCATATAATTGATAATTTGACGAAAAAACTTTGATTTTTTTCTGTTCAAAAATACGCTGAAATTGATGCGCAGGCGCACCCATTGGAATTCCAGCTAACTTTGCTTCGGCAGAACGCGAAATTACACAACCATCATTATTAGACAATACTACAATTGGCTGATGAAGAAGCTTCGGTTGAAAAACACGATGGCAACTGGCGTAAAAATTATTACAATCTATCAATACGAACATAGTACAAAGTTGAGAAGTTAAAACGCCATATTGTGTCATCGAAAATGTTAATTTATTCCAAAACAAAAAAACCACTCAAATGAGTGGTTTGTATCCTTATTTAATTTTATATTTTTTATGTAAATCTTTTATTACAACAGTTGGTTCATAAACCGTTTGAAATTTTACTGGTTTACTGTTTTTGAAATATTGCACTTTCAGCCACGTATCATTATTATCTAACTTTGTATAGCTGTTACTTTTTTCCAATACTTTATCGTTCACTGTACTTAAAATTGCAAAATAATCGAAATTATTACGTTGACCAATTTCTGCTGCTCTCAACAAAGCATAGTCAAACGTTTTGTCTTTTTTATTGTATTCGTTTCCATCAAAACTAACAATATACGTATCATTGTTCACCTTTTCTTCGGTATACCCACCTGTACCATTATCTTTTTGGTATGCAACAGCCTTGCTGTTATGACAACTTGCTAAAGCAAAAATAAATGCTGTAGCACATAAAATTTGAGTTAATTTTTTCATATCATTATAATTTAGTTATTGTTCTTTAACAAAAGTTGTTCCTTTTAAGATATGTTTTTGATATTTCTAAATATTTTCTTAACAAATTATTTTTGAATAAAATGCTTTGTTATAAACATTTCTGATTAACAGTGTGTTTATTAAACATTTAAAATCAATTTTGGCACAACATATTTAACATTCTATTAACTAATTGATTCTAATAAAAATCATTTAAGTTTTAATGCTTTATCTGATAAACTCGCCTATTTTTGTAATTCAATTATAAGTAATGAGTAAATTAGAAAAATATCTATTTTCTACCAGAACCATGACGGTCTTGCTATTCATCTACGCAATCGCCATGGGTTATGCCACTTTCATTGAAAATGACTACGATACGGCTACTGCAAAAGCTGTTATTTACGAGGCAAAGTGGTTTGAGGTATTAATGATTTGGTTGATCGTTTTGTTCTTAATGAATATCAAACGATACCGATTATGGTCAAAGGAAAAATTGCCTTTGTTGGTTTTCCACTTAGCATTTTTGTTTATTTTTATTGGAGGAGGAATTACTCGTTACATCAGTTTCGAGGGTGAAATGCCTATTCCAGAAGGAGGAACAAGTAACGAAATTACATCGTACAAATCTTATTTCAAGATGATGGTTGATGATGGTACACAACGTTTAGCGTACGACAATCATCAATACAACATGACATATTTTGACAGAAAAGATAGTACAAGTTCTTTGTTCCATAGACACTTTGAAGGTGAATATCAGTTCAAAGATAAAGTCATTAAATTAAAAACTTTTGATTACGTACCTCACGCTTTAGATACAGTTGTAAGAAAAAAAGAAGGAATTAATGTTTTAGAAATCGTAACAGTTGGACAAACTGGACGTAATTCTGTTTTCATCAGAAATGGTGAAATCAAAAGTGTTAATGGAACTTTAGTTTCGTACAATAGACCGCAAGATGGTGCTGTACAAATTACTGGAGAAGGAGAAAATTTGGTTATCAAATCACCTTTCGAAGGAGAATATGTACAAATGGTTGGACAACAAGTTGGACAAATTACAGACATGCAGAAATTGCAAGAAGGTGCTGGAAAAGTTGAGTTTAATGTTCCTGCTCCATTAAAATTACGTTCATTGTATACAATCAACGGAGCGCAATTTGTAGTTCCAAATCCGGCTTTCAAAGGAGAAGTTTTATATAGACAAGGTTCTAAATTTAAAGCAGAAGAAAAAAATCTACCTGGTGCAATTAGAGCCGAAGTTATTGTTGGTGATAAACGCGATACAGTGACGATTGTTGGTGGAAAAGGTGTCACAAATTATTCTGCTGACGTACAAATTGACGGAATGAATATTTCGTTAGGTTACGGTTCAAAATTAGTAAAAGTTCCATTTAGCATTCGTTTAGATGACTTTATTTTAGATCGTTACCCTGGCTCTACAAATCCTTCTTCTTTCGAATCTAACATTACAGTTATCGACGAAGGAAAAGAAACAAAACATCACATTTATATGAACAATGTAATGGATTATAAAGGTTACCGTTTCTTCCAATCGAGTTATTTCCCAACAGAAGACGGAACTATTTTACAAGTTAACCAAGACTGGTGGGGAACTAACATTACTTATTTAGGATACTTCTTATTATTTGGGGGAATGTTTGTTTCATTATTCTGGAAAGGAACTCGTTTTACACAATTAAACTCTTTATTAAAAAGTTTACATACCAAAAAAGTAAATATTTTACTTCCATTATTTTTACTTTCTGGATTAGCATTTGCTCAAAATCCAAGTACTACTGATGGCGAAAAAAATGGACATCAAAAAATTCAGACTGATTCGGAAAAAGGTAATGTTCATTCATCGGAGCACATTGGTAGTTTTTCTACAAAAATGGCTGATGGTGATGAATTAGCGAAGAACGTAAAAATTCCGGACGAGCACGCTGATAAATTTGGTCATTTACTTACACAAGATATCGAAGGACGTATAAAACCTGTTAATACGCAAGCTTTAGAAATCCTTAGAAAAGTTTATAAAAAAGATAAATTCCACGGATTATCTGCCAATAAATGGTTTATTTCTTTGCAATTAGACCCTGCTTATTGGGTAAATGCTCCGATGATTGAAGTTGGAGATAAAGGAGGAGATCGTTTAAAGAAAATTACAAACGCAAACGAAGATGGTTACACATCTTTAATGAATTTGATCGATCCAAAAACGACTCGTTTTAAATTAGATAAAGCCTATAACGAGGCATTCTCAAGAAAACCTTCAGAGCGTTCTAAATTTGATGAGGAAGTAATTAAGGTTACAGAGCGTTTCAATATTTTAGATCAAACTGCAAAAGGATATCAATTAAAAATAATTCCAGTTCAGAATGATCCTTCAGAGCGTTGGACTTCTTGGATTTATCAAACACAAGAAAATCCTGTAGAAATCGATACAATGGCACTTGGAATGATTAGTGTTTATTTTAACATGGTTTCGAAAGGATTAGAAAATGGTAATTGGACGCCTGCAGATAATGCGGTAGATTATATCGATAAATACCAACAAAAATGGGGTAAAAATGTTGTGCCTTCTCCAACAAAAGTTGAGATAGAAGTGTTATACAACAAATACAACGTTTTCTTTTGGGTGATGATTGCTTATTGTATGATTGGTGGAGTCTTAATGATTTTATCATTCATTCAGTTATTTTCAGAAAGCAAAGCACTTCATCGAATTATCAATGTTTGTTTGGGATTAATATTTATTGTCTTTATCGTACAAGCCGCAGGACTTGGTGTTCGTTGGTATTTAACTGGACACGCACCTTGGTCTAACGGTTACGAAGCCATTGTATTTATTTCATGGATTAGTGTTTTAGCTGGATTGTTATTATACAAAAACCGAAACGCATTTATTCCAACAACAGGAGCTATGGTTGCTGTAATTATGATGGGATTTGCGCACGGAGGTTCTATGTTAGATCCACAAATTACACCATTAGTACCTGTACTAAAATCGTATTGGTTAATTGTACACGTTGCGATTATCGTTTCATCTTATGGTTTCTTCGGATTAAGTGCTGTTTTAGGAGTTTTCTCATTAATTATCATGATGATTAAGCCAAATAAAAAGATTGAAATTTCGCTAAAAGAAATGACTTACGTTTCTGAAATGTCATTAACAATTGGTATTTTCTTACTTACTGTTGGTACATTCTTAGGAGGTATGTGGGCAAACGAATCTTGGGGACGTTACTGGTCTTGGGATCCAAAAGAAACTTGGGCTTTCGTTTCAGTAATTGTTTATGCAGTCGTTTTACACATGCGTTTAGTTCCAGGATTAAGAGGAAAATTAACTTTCAACATCGCTGCAATGTGGGCCGTTTGGACAGTAATTATGACGTATTTTGGCGTTAACTATTACTTATCTGGATTACATTCATACGCAGCCGGAGATCCAATTCCAATTCCATTTTGGGTTCCTGCAACAGCAGTCGCAATGTTAGTTTTATCTATTGCAGCTTGGTATTTCCAAAACAAAGTTTACCATGTAAAATCAAAAGATTAATTTCTTTGAATATTATAAATGTTAAAAGCTCATCGAAAGGTGAGCTTTTTTTATTTTGGTTTTAATAATCATTAAATATAATTTTTAAAACCTAGACGTTAAAGAAATCTATATTATTAATGATACAAAATAGATTCTTAGAAGAAGCTTATATTTTATAAAACTAAAAAAAGGTAATCCAAAAACTCGGATTACCTTTTTAATTTGAAAAATATTTAAAAGAATTGTTTTATTTAAAATCAGCGTCAGAAACGTTTTTATTAATTTCTACTGATTCAATTACTATTTTAGCTGTTTGAGGTCCAGCTTCTGTTAAAATTTCTGTTGGCATTAAAATACCTTCAAAAGTTTTATATTCTTTGTTTATCGTCGTCGCAACCATTTCTCCTTGTGGAGATTTCATTTTTTGTTCAGACTTCATTAACAAGCCAGTTTTTACATCATAATAATCTGTACGAGAAATATCAGCAGCAACAACTTTGTAATATTCAACTCCGTTTTCAGAAACGATTCCTTCTACTTTAGCCGTTTTATAACCTTCTGATAATGGTACAAACAAAGAATTTGTTTTCTTTAAAGGTGCTGTCAATTCAGCTGGTAAGTCAAATTTTTGTCCTTGTATAACAAATCCTTTTTCACCATCAAAAGCTTGTGTAACATTCATTCCACCTATACTCATAACCGTAATAGACTTGTTTGGAGCTAAATCCTTTTTTGTATAAGTTCCAGACATTCCCATCATCTCAATTTTTCCTTTTTGAGCAATCGATTTTACAGCTTTCACTTTGTCCGTACCACCAATAGCTTTGAAAAAATTATCTGTAATTTGAGCAACTGAAACAGTTGTAGTTTTTGCACCAGAAGTTGGTTTATCAGTTTTATTTCCGAAAGAATCGTAGTAATTAACTGAGTAACCTAGCTTTTCTAAAGCTGGAGCAATTTGCTCTAATTTCCCTGTTACATTGATTTTTGCTTGATCTGGACGGAAATATTTTTTCGAAACGCGTAATACATCATCAATTGTTACAGCATTAATATTTTTGATGTAATCTGCATAAAAACTATCTGATAATTGATTTGTTTTTTTCGTTAAAGCTTGGTTAGCAACCGTAGAAGGACTTTCTAAAGTCAAGATAAAGTTTCCTAAGAATTTCGCTTTTACATCATTCAACGTTTGCTGATCAATTTTGTTTAACGTCATCCCTTTGATTTCCTTCATCGTCTCAACGATTGCAGAATCCGTCACTTCGTTACGAACAGTTGCATTTGTATTGAAACGTCCAATGTAACGAGAATCAGAAACTCCCCCACGTGCACCATATGTCCAACCATGCGCTTCACGAAGATTCATATTCAATTTCGAATTGAAATCTCCCCCTAAAATAGACGACGCAATTAACGCTGCATAATAATCTGGATCTTTCTTCGTTAACTGAACTGGATACGAAACTGAAACCACAGATTGCACTGCATTAGGCATATTAATCGCGTTTAATTCCGTTTTTGTAACCTCTTCTACTTTTGGAAATGCTGGAATATTTAATTTTCCTGCTTGCCAAGAATTAAAGTTTTTCTTCGCCAATGCTTTTACATCTTTTGTCGAGATATCTCCAACAACAATCAAATAAGCATTGTTTGGTTTGTAGTAGGTATTGTAGTAATCCTTCACATCTTGCAATGTAATTTTCTCAATTTGGGCTGGTGTATCAAATTCTGAGAAAGGATTATTTTTTCCATAAACTAATATGTTCGAAACCCGAGATGCTGCAGCTTCTACAGATTTTTCATTCGATTTTAAACCTTCGATGTAGCGTTTTTTAACATCCGCAAATTCACTTTCAGTAAAGTTTGGATTCATAGCTCCATCTGCCATATAACCAAAAATCTCATTGAAATATTTAGTCAAAGAACTTGCAGAAGCTCCTTCCTCCCAAAAGTTAACACGAGCACCTAAAAACTCAATACGTTTATTGAAATCATCTTTGGATTTTGTTTTCGTTCCTGTTCCTAACATTTCGCTCAACAAAGACTCTGCTCCTTTTTTTGCACCTAATGCAAATGGTGGATTATCGATGGTTAATGTTGCTGAAACTCGTGGTAATTTATGATTTTCAACAACGATAACTGTTAAACCATTTTTTAATTTGAATTCGTTCGATTTTCCTAAATTAACCGTCGGTGCTGGACCTGGTTTTGGCATTGGAATCGCCACTTGCGCATTTAAGCTAACTGCCATAAAAGCGATTGCAAGAGATAATATTTTTGTTTTCATAATTCGGTTGTTTTTTATTTTGCAGCTTTTTTAGATTCTGGTAAATAATGAATAATTACACGTTGGTTTTTGTTTAGATACTTTTTAGCAACATTGCGAATATCTTCTCTTGTTACAGATTGATAAATTTTCAATTCTTCGTTGATTTTATTTGTATCTCCGCCCAACATATAAGCATCCGCTAAAGCATGTGCAATGTTTTGAACACCCGATTTTGAAGCCACAAAACTATTTTCAATTCCATTTAAGATTTTTTGGTAATCTTCTTCAGAAATCAAATTTGTTTGAACTTTTTCTATATCTTGTTGTAAATCTCCTTCTAATTTATCCAAAGAAACTTCTCCTTGAGGTAAAATTCCGATTGAATAAATTCCGTAATCTTCCATTTGACGATTGAAAGCAAATATTTGTAATGCTTCTTTTTTCTCGTCAACATATTTTTTATATAAAACTGATGATTTTCCACCTGTTAAATAGCTTGATAACATTTCTAATGCATAAGCATCTTTTGATTTGTTATCTGGCGTACGATAATTAATCGCCAATAAAGGAATCTGAATATTTGCATCATATTCTGTTGCACGAATTTCTGATGTAATTGGATCTTCCTTCTCAACAGTTTTCACAACATCTTTTCCTCTTGGAATTACACCAAAATATTTCTCAATTAATTTCTTTGCTTCGTCTTTATTAAAATCACCCGCAACAACTAATACAGCATTATTTGGCACATAAAAAGTTTGACTAAAGTGTTTGAAATCGTCTAATTTTGCATTACTCAAATCCTCAAAAGAACCAATTACACTCCAACGGTAAGGATGTTTTTTGAAAACATGAGGATTAACCGCTTCTCCGTACGAAAATTTACCATAAGGTTGATTGTCTAAACGAGAACGTTTTTCTTCTTTTACAACTTCTTTTTGTGTATCAACACCAATTTGATTGATGATTGGCTGACGCAAACGATCAGATTCCATCCATAATCCTAATTCTAAATTATTTGATGGAAAAGTTTCGTAATAATATGTTCTGTCCGTTGTTGTATTCGCATTGTTAGAACCTCCGTGAGAAGAAACAATTTTGAACCATTCTCCTCTCTTAATATTCTCCGTTCCTTCGAATAATAAATGCTCAAAAAAGTGTGCAAAACCTGTTTTACCAACTTGCTCATCTTTCGAACCTACGTGATACATAACACCTGTTGTAATAACTGGAGCAGAATTATCTTGATGAAGGATAACATGCAATCCGTTTGGTAGAGTATACTCATCAAATTTTATTTGCTGACCAAATAAAGCTGATCCTGCAAATAAAATAGACATAAAAATTTTCTTCATTTAGTAATTTTTAAGTTTTTTATCTATTATGCTTATGTAACATTAGTAGCAGTTTTTTTGAAAATGTTACACCAAATTTGCATAATAATTAAAAAAAGTAAAATAATACACGTCTATTGATTTAGTAGGCATTTGTATTAATTTACAACAATATTTCATAATATACCTATAGTAATTGTTATTGTATTTGCTATAGATTTGTAAAAATCGAGAGAAAAAAATGGATTTTATAGAGTTTTTTGGTTTTGTAGGTGCCTTCTTCATCGGATTAATTATGGGAGTTCTTGGTGGTGGTGGATCTATTTTAGCCGTTCCTATTTTAGCGTATATTTTTCATTTCGACGAAAAAATTGCTACTGCTTATTCATTATCCATCGTTGGATCGACAGGATTGATTGGAGGAATAAAACAAGCTTCGCAAAAAATGGTTGATTGGAAAGTCGTTTTTCAATTTGGATTACCAGCTGTTGTTGGAATTACATTGGTTCGTGCATTTTTAATTCCTGCCCTACCAAGTAATTTATTTTCTATAGGCGATTTTATCGTCACACGTCGAATGGCAATGTTTGGTTTATTCGCTATTCTGATGGTTTTCGCAGCTATTTCTATGTTAAAAGGTAAGAAAGAAGAACAAATTAATCAGAAAAATGATAAGCTAAATCCTGTTTTATTAATTCAAGGATTTTTAATCGGAGGATTAACAGGAATGGTTGGTGCTGGCGGTGGTTTTTTGATTGTTCCGGCATTAATGATGGTTGCAAAATTAGATATGAAAAAAGCTTCGGCAACTTCGTTGGTAATTATTGCCATCAATTCACTTATCGGATTTTTTATTGGTGATGCTTTACACATCAAGATTGATTGGAGTTTCTTGAGTGTTTTCATTGGAATTTCTATGGTTGGAATTCTTGTCGGAACCTACATCAACAAATTTTTACCAGTACAATTTCTAAAGCGAACATTTGCTATCTTTATTATTTTAATGGCTATTTTTATGTTCATCGAAGAATTTATAATTCAATAATTTAAAGTATGGAACTGAACGAAAACTTTTGGAACGATAAATACACCACAAATCAAACTGGTTGGGATTTAAAAGCTCCTTCTACTCCGCTAAAAGAGTATATCGATCAATTAGAAGATAAAAATATCCGTATTTTGATTCCTGGTTGTGGAAATGCTTACGAAGCAGAATACCTTTTGGAACAAGGTTTTACAAATATTACATTGATTGATATTTCGGAAATTGTAGTTGAAAAAATCAAAGAAAAATTTAAACATAATCCCAATATCAAAGTTCTTCATCAAGATTTTTTTGAGTTAGATGGTGAGTTTGATTTGATTTTAGAGCAAACTTTTTTCTGTGCGTTAGATCCAAAATTACGTCAAAATTATAGCATCAAAATGAATGAACTATTAGCCGAAAACGGAAAATTAGTTGGTGTATTATTTAACAGAGAATTCAAAAATGACACGCCACCTTTTGGAGGTAATAAAACTGAATATCAGACGTATTTCAACGATTATTTTGATTTCAAAGTCATGGAAAATTGTTACAATTCTATTCCGCCAAGAGCAAAAACTGAATTATTTATTAATCTAAAAAAGATTGCCAAATAACCTATGATTTCATTCATAAATTTTAGGCTAACTATCAATCTTATTTGAGTTTAAATAGAAGAAAAGTATCAGAATTCATCCATCAGAGGAAAATTCTAAATTTAAATATTTGTATTTTTACACACTAAATCATTCTTATGAAAATTGAACAAATTTACACCGGATGTCTTGCGCAAGGTGCTTATTATATAGAAAGCAATGGTGAAGTTGCAATTATTGATCCATTGAGAGAAACACAATCTTATATCGATCAAGCGACAAAAGACAATGCAAAAATCAAATACATTTTCGAAACGCATTTTCATGCAGACTTCGTTTCTGGACATGTAGATTTAGCTCAAAAAACTGGTGCTACAATTATTTATGGTCCAACTGCAGAACCAAATTTTGATGCACATATCGCAACTGATGGCGAAGTTTTTTCTTTAGGAAATATAACTATTACAGCTTTACACACGCCAGGTCATACAATGGAGAGTACAACGTATTTGTTGAAAGATGAAAACGGTAAAGATTATGCAATTTTTACAGGAGATACTTTATTTATTGGTGATGTTGGTCGTCCAGATTTAGCTCAAAAATTAAATACAGATTTAACGCAAGAAAAATTAGCTGGTTATTTATTTGATTCTTTACGAAACAAAATTATGCCTTTGGCTGACGATATTATCGTATATCCTGCACATGGAGCGGGTTCTGCTTGTGGAAAAAATATGAGTAAAGAAACTTTTGACACATTAGGAAATCAAAAACAAATGAATTATGCTTTGAATCCTACTATGACAAAAGAAGAATTTATTACTGAATTAACTTCAGGATTAATGCCTCCTCCATTCTATTTTCCAGAAAATGTGATGATGAATAAATTAGGTGTCGAATCTTTGGATGTTGTGAAAGAACGTGCGAACAAAGCTTTATCTCCAGACGAATTTATTCAAGTTGCGGAAGATACAAATGCTTTAATTTTAGATGTTCGCGATCCGCAAACTTTCGCAGCAGGATTTATTCCAAATTCTATCAATATCGGAATTAGAGGAAATTTTGCACCATGGGTTGGTACATTAATTACAGATATCAAACAACCAATTTTGTTAATTGCAGAAATTGGTGAAGAAGAGGAAGCGGTAACACGTTTGGCTCGTGTCGGATATGACAATGTAATCGGATTTTTGAACAATGGTTTCCAAGCTTGGGTTGAGGCTGAAAAAGATTTCGATGAAATTGTTTCGGTTTCTCCAGAAGAGTTTGTAGAGTTAGTTGATGAAACTGAATTAAAAATTTTGGACGTTCGTAAGCCAGGTGAATACGAAACTTCTCACGTAGAAGGTGCAATTACAGCTCCTTTAGATTTCATAAATGAATCTATGAAATTAATCGATCCTGAAGAAACCTATTTAGTACATTGTGCAGGAGGTTATCGATCGATGATTTTCACTTCAATTTTACGCGCTCGCGGTTACGAAAATTTGATTGACGTTGCTGGAGGTTTTGGTAAAATAAAAGAAGTTGAAGGTGTAAAAATTGTAGAAGGAACTTCGCCTTGTCAATCAGGATATAATTCTTGTTCAACGAAATAAACAATTTATTTTAAAAAATAACGTTATAGCCTTGTGATAAACAAGGCTTTTTTTATATTCGTCATCTAAATTCATTCAATGAAAAAATTGTTATTCATCGCTACTCTTTTTACATGTATTACCGCTTTTGCTCAACAGAAAATACATGGAGCTGAATCGTTTGCGTTAACTATTCCGAAAGATTTTCAGCGTACAGTTGGGTTAAATGATTATGCAACTATTCAGTTTGAAAGTCTTGCTCCAAAGCCAAATTCGTATGGTTTTGTGATTTTTGAACACAAAGATGAATTAAAATTAGCAGATTCTAATTTAGATATGATTGATTATACGCTAAATTCTATCGAGCCATATAAAACACAAAAAGGGTTTAATTACATCAAAAAACCTTATGTTGCCTACGAACAGGGATTCAATTATGCCTATACCGAATTTGAAACAAATAATCCCGAATCTGGTCATATTTATTTCCTACAAACTGTAATCGAAACGAAAGAATTTGTCTATCAGATTTTACAATATTGCAGTTTCGAAAATCAAAAAATAATGAAAAGCGATTTTGTCAAAATTGTAAATAGCTTCAAAGTAGAATAAAACTTTAAATTTAAAAAAAAAAAAAACAATACTTTATATGAAGAAAATTTTATTGGCTTTTACGCTAATGTTATGTCTTATGAACAATACAAATGCGCAGTCAACAATAATTGGCTCTGAAGCTTTCTCTGTAAATTTACCAGCTGGATATCAGCGAACAATTGGTACAAATGATTTTTCTATAGTACAATGGGAAAATAATGACAGTACAGCTTATGGTTTTATCATTACTGAAAATATTGATGAATTAAAACTAGGTAATATTTCTGATGATTTAGCTTCTTACATGGATATAATGGTTTCAAATTATTCTAGTAATCCTAAGTTTAAATCTTTAAATACAAAACAATTTAAAACAAGTAAAGGAAAAGAAACTTTTCAAAAACAAATTAGTTATTACAATGAAGAATTAGAGTCTAATGTTTATCTACAAATCAATATTTTTAAGACAAAAAATTTCATCTATCAAGTAGTCAATTTTGGTAGTGACGATTTCTTAAAAAATTCAAAAGAATATACAGATTACATTATCAATAATATCGATTTACCTTTTTAAAAATCATAAAAAACCTTCCTATTTCGGAAGGTTTTTGTTTTTTTGTTCTATCCAAAGTGACATATATTTTGTACTTTGATGATGATGATGTTGCAAAATTTGACCAATAAAATTTAGATTTCGATGTTGAATTAAATTTTCTTCAATCGATTTAATTTTCTCTAAAAAGTCAGCTTCAAATTTAGTTTTAATGTAATTTTCGTTCAGAATTTTGATTCCATTTTGTTGAGCAATTTCCCACTCTTTCTCATTATTGTAAAGCAAAATAGCTTTCTCCACAAACGCTTCAAAATCATCTTCTACAAAACCATTCCAATCAAAATTATCTTTCATTGCTTCTGCTCCAATCGTAGTCGTAACCGAAGGAGTTCCAGTTTGCATTGCATCTACAAACTTTCCTTTTACACCTGCACCAAAATTAATCGGAGCCAACAAAATTTTGTAATTTGACATCGTTTCTTGCGCATTTTCTGCTCTACTTTTGATCAAAAAACGTTCGGAAGGATTATTCAATTGCAAAACTTTTTGCGTTGCATAAGCGCCATAAATATGTAATTCAGCTTTCGGAAGTTTCTTTCTCAAAATTGGCCAAATTTCTTTTTTTAAGGTCTGAACACAATTAAAATTAGGTTCATGAATAAAATTTCCGATAAACATAAAATGTTCTCTTTCTTCAAAATTTTTCCAAGAATTGATTTTTTCATTTGTAATTTCATTTTCTAAAAAAGGTAAATAATACAAGATTTTTTCATCAATTTTAAATTGATTTTGAAGAATATCCATTTCCTTTTTCGAAATCATCAACGATAAATCACAGCGTAAAATAGAAGCTATTTCTCGTTTTGCTAAATCAGAAAACAATAAATCTTCTGTAAATTCTATTCCTTTTTTAGCTGCTTCTTGTCGCGCATTTCGTAGAAAATGTAAATCTTCTGTGTCCAAAATTTTCAATGCATTTGGACATTCTTTCGAAACGCGCCAACCATATTGTTCTTCAATCATAAAACGATCAAAAAGAACAATTTCAGGATTTAATTCTCTTACAAAATCATCAAAACTATCATCATTTAACTGAATTTCAACTTCTTTTATTCCTTTCAAAATCAAATCAAAACTATAATCAGATTTTGAAGCAGCACACGCAAAAGTTATCTCAAATTCAGTTTTTTTGAAACAATCGATTAACTGAATCATTCGAGTTCCTGCCGCAGAAGAAGTTGGTTCTGGCCAAACTTGACCAATGATTAAAAGTTTTTTCATCCCACAAAATTACACTTTCTGTTTCTTAATTGGAAGATTAAATATTATACACACAATTTGGCTTATTTTAATGTAAATTTGCAGCTAAAATTATATAAAATGTCTTATCAAACTGTTTTTGAAGAATTTTTCGAGCAAGTAAAATCAAGTATCAAAGAAGGAACTTTTGCAAAACTTACAATGGCCAAAACTATTGGAGATACTGATCTTAAAAATATTTTTGTTCGTTTACATCTTTTAGAAAATAATGAGTACAATTTTGCCTTCACATTTCGTTATAAAACCGAAGAAGTTGAGCAATTTCATAGTGTTGAACAGACTTTTTTAATTTTGAGTTCTTACATCAAAAATCCATTTACAAACGCTTTATTATTTACAATTGAGAAAGATTTAATTTTTAAAGTCAATAAAAAGAATGCTGCAAGTTTAACAGAGCAAGCTCCAACTTTTAAACATGCTTCGGATGTGATGTTAGAAATGATTGAAAAGAAAACCATTTAGAAAACGATTTTTCACATTCAATCTTTAAACAATATAATTTCGTAAATTTGGACTTAATATTTTTCGAAAAATGCTTGGATTAAAACTTTTGACAGACCCACGTTGGGCTGATATTGCGGAAAGAAATTTAGAAGAAATTTTAACAGACCATGCGTGGTGTGAGCAAAAAGCGGCAACAAATGCGATTACAATGATTGCGTATAATTCTGAACATGACGAATTTATTCAAGAAATGTCAGATATTGCCATCGAAGAAATGCAACATTTCAAAATGGTTGTAGAAATTATCGAGCGTCGTGGATACAAATTAGGTCGCGAGCGTAAAGATGATTACGTTGGTCAGTTGATGAAATTTTGTAAAAAAGATGGTTCTCGTAATATGGCTTTTGTGGATCGTTTATTATTCGCAGCGATGATTGAAGCTAGAAGTTGTGAACGTTTCAGAACATTATCACAAAATATTAATGACGAAGAATTAGCAAAATTTTACTATGATTTGATGGTTTCGGAAGCAAATCATTATACTACTTTCTTAAATTTTGCTCGAAAACTTTCCACTGATGTTGATGTGGACAAACGTTGGAAAGAATGGTTGGATTTCGAAGGAAAATTGATTCAATCTTATGGAAATAAAGAAGCAATTCA
This sequence comes from Empedobacter sp. UBA3239, assembly GCF_002362875.1. Taxonomy (NCBI): domain Bacteria; kingdom Pseudomonadati; phylum Bacteroidota; class Flavobacteriia; order Flavobacteriales; family Weeksellaceae; genus Empedobacter; species Empedobacter sp. UBA3239. The sequence continues at coordinate 29,098 of NZ_DEVJ01000016.1, forward strand.
CGGATAAAAACCCGTTTAAAAATAAGAAAAAAGAGTTCATTCAAATTTAATAGAATGAACTCTTTTTTCTTTCCTATCCTACATCAATTTAAATCTAAAATTCTATACGTAAATTTGACTAAATCTAAAATAGAATAGGAATGTTTGGCGATCTACATATTGATCCTAAAACTGGTTATACGCAAACTCCTCAACAACGTATGAGTGAGATTATAGAAGAAGTGAAATTAATGGACGAAATTGGATTAGATTTCTTTGGAATTAGAGAGCATCATCGTCCTGATTACGCAGTTTCTTCTCCAGAAATTATTTTGGCTGCTTTGTCTACAGTTACAAAAAATATTAAGTTGGGAAGTGCCGTTTCTGTCATCAGTTCTACAGATCTCGTAAAGTTGTATCAAGATTTTGCTAGTGTTGACAATTTATCGAATGGACGTGCTGAAATTATGGCTGGACGCGGTTCATTCATCGAATCTTTCCCTCTTTTCGGTTATGATTTAAACGATTACGATGCTCTTTTTGATGAAAAACTTCGATTACTTTTAGATTTAAATAAAAACGAAGTAATAAACTGGCGAGGAAAGTTTAGAATGCCAATTATTAATCAAAGTGTTTATCCAAAACCTGTGCAAGAAAAACTACCTATTTGGATTGCTGTTGGCGGAACAAAATCATCAATTGTACGTGCTGCAACATTAGGTTTACCTATTATTTTCGCAATTATTGGAGGCAATCCTGCTGATTTTAACTATCTGTTCGAAATTTATAAACAAGTTTATATCGAAAATGGACATGACATAAATAAAATGCAAATTGGCGTTCACATGCATTCTTTTTTTGGAGAGCATGGCGAAAAAGTTGCTGAAGAATATTTTCCAATTTATGGCGCACAAATGAATAGAATTGGGGCAAGTAGAGGTTGGCCAAAATATAGAAAACAACAATTTGATTATGGACGTTCTACAAATGGACATTTGATTGTTGGAGACGCTTCTTTGGCGGTTGATCGTATTTTGAAATATCAGGAAATGTTTGGTTTAACTCGTTTTTCTGCTCACATGGATGTTGGAGCGCCAAATCATTTGGATATGATGAAATCTATCGAAATTTTTGGAAAAGATATTTTACCAAAAGTGAAAAAGGTAACAAAATAAATTTAACATATACTGACAAAAGACACGATTCGTTTTCGTGTCTTTTTTTATTTTCGTTAAAATTGAATGAATGAAGAAAATATTAGCCTGTTTTATTGTTTTAGCCAACTTCGGTGTGCAAGCACAAGAAAGTAATTTTAGAACTTGGAATACCTTAAATATCAATCAAAAAATCAATAAAGATTTTAATTTTCAGTCGGATATACAATATCGTTCGTACGAAGATTTAGATCAGTTACAACAACTTTTGATTCGTGGAGGAATTGGTTACAACTTAACCGAAAATAACAATACAGTGTTAGCTGGTTACGCCTACATTCAGAACAGAACACCTACTTCTACCGATGATTATGCACATAGTCACGAGCATCGTTTGTATCAACAATTCAATACAAAACATACTTTACAACGTTTTAATTTTGCCCATCGCTTTCGTGTCGAAGAACGCTTTTTAGAAAATGATACACAATTTAGATTTCGTTATCAATTGACTGCAACTATTCCTCTAAATAATGCCAAATTAATCGAAAACACGTGGTATTTGAAAGCGTATGATGAGATTTTTCTACAAGCTGTAAAAGATAAAACGTTTGATAGAAATCGACTTGGTTTAAGCTTTGGTTACGTTATTTCGCCTACTTTTAGTTTAGAAGCTGGTTACATGTTACAAAGTCTTAAAGCATCTCATACTGATCATTTGATGATTGGATTAACAGTTAATAATCTGATAAAATAGAGTCTTATCTTGGTTAGAATAATTTACACTTGATTATATGAAAGTTAAGCTAAATGGAAAAACAAAAGTAAAATGCACTATTTTTATTGATAAATCAATAACTTTATTAAAATAGCTTACTAATTACTCTATAAAATAAGACCAAGGTATATCAAATCTTCCTCGTCTTTCTGCTACTTTAAGCTTTTCTCCTTCAAAACTTGAGTAATACTTTTTATAATCTACTTTTATCTCTTTTTCTATAAATGTATTGTTCCAATCTTCAATTATTAAATAATAACTACTACCTCCTTTACTATTTTTCTTAATTTTTTTCAAAATCTGAGTTTCATAAATTTGAGGAGTAGATTGATCATACTTACAATTAATGAATATAACAGAATAAATAGAAAATACTTCAATTAATATTATGATAAAAACATTATAAACAAAATTTTTCTTGTTGTAAATCAATATTTTAAATTGATTAAAATAATAGATTATTAAGATTAATAACGCTATAACACTCGAAGGAACCCATACATTTTTATAATCTAAGACATTGTAATCCATAGCGGTTCTAATGATTAATCCAAAACAAGATAACATAAAACCTATAGAAATTGTTGGAAGATTTGGTCTAATTTCAGGCTCAATTGAGATCAAACCTCGATAATATCTAACTAAAATGATGCAAAAAATAGGATAAACAAAAGATAAATAAATTAAAATTTCATTAAAAAACTGAAAAACTAATGTACTCAAACCGAAAATGCATCCAATAATATTAATTAATAAAGCCGTTCTTTTCAACGACTTTAAATCAGTAAATTTTTGTTCAATAATAACTAAATCTAAAAAATTCATAAAATCTAAAAATCCGCTCAATGAGCGGATTTTCTATTTGTAATAAAATATATCATTTCCTATTAAGCTTCACAAGAAGAACAAGAAACTAAGTTTGCAACTAATTCCTTAGAAACTGATTGTGAACGCTGATAGTACAATGTTTTTACACCTAATTGCCAAGCTTCGATCATCAAACGGTTAACTTCTTTCACAGGTAAATCTGGTGGAATATTTAGGTTTAATGACTGCGATTGATCTACATATTTTTGACGAATCGCTGCTTGTTGAACAATTTCTAATTGAGAAATTTCTTTGAATGTTTTGAACACATCTTTTTCCTCTTTTGTCAATTGTTCTAAATGTTGCACAGAGCCACCATTCAACATGATTTCGCGCCAAATATCTTCGTTATCGATTCCTTTTTCTTGTAATAATTTAGTCAAATATTTATTCTTACGCATAAAGTTTCCTTTCGATAAACCTGCTTTGTAATAATTTGAAGCAAACGGCTCAATTCCTGGAGAAGTTTGTCCTAAAATCGCAGAAGAAGACGTAGTTGGTGCAATTGCACAAGTTGTTGTATTACGACGTCCGTAGCCTTTTAAAACCTCTGGTTCACCATAAATACGAGCTAATTCTTCCGAAGCTTTATCTGCTTTAGATTGAATATGCTTGAAAATTTCTGTTGTACGTAATTTCGCTTCCATTCCTTCAAAAGGAATCATGTTGCGTTGTAAGTAAGAGTGCCACCCTAATACACCTAAACCTAATGCACGGTGACGTTTTGCAAAACGATTAGCTGATGCTAAATAATGATTTCCTTCTGTTTTTTCGATGAATTCTTGTAAAACTGCATCTAAAAAGAAAATTGCTAAACGTACTGCCTCAGTATCTTTCCATTCATCGTATAGCTCTAAGTTCATAGAAGATAAACAACAAATAAATGATTCATCAGCAGATGAAGGCAACATAATTTCTGAACAAAGATTAGAAGCATTAATTGACATTCCTAAATCTTTGTAAACCTGTGGTTTATTTTTATTTACGTTATCTGTAAAGAATAAATATGGTAATCCTTTTTCTTGACGTGATTCTAAAACTTTCGCCCAAATTTGACGTTTATCCGCATCTCCATCAATCATTTCTTGCATCCAATAATCTGGCACACAAACACCATAAAATAAATTCTGAATTGAACTTCCTATCGATTTAATTTTCAAAAATTCTTCGATATCATCATGGTCAATATCCAAATAAGCCGCAAAAGCTCCACGACGTGTAGAACCTTGAGAAACCACATTCATCGCAGAATTGAACAATTCCATAAACGAAACAGCACCACTACTCTTTCCGTTATCTGTAATCGCCGCTCCACGCTCACGTAATTCACCAAAATAACCAGAAGTACCACCACCGATTTTAGTTTGCATAATAACTTCTCCTAATTTATGCGTAATTCCTTCAATACTATCTGGAATATGAACATTGAAACAAGAAATTGGTAAACCACGCTCTGTTCCCATATTTGCCCAAATTGGAGATGATAAACTCATCCAACCTCTTTCTATCATTTCTTTGAAAGATTCTTGCAATTCTGGTTTGTATAAACGTTTTGCAGCCGCAGCCGTGATACGATCTATAGCTCCTTCAACTGTTTCCCCTTTCAATAAATAACCTCTATTCAAAATTTGTTCAGATTCAGAGTTTTTCCACCATAATTTTGGTGCTTCACCGTCAAAAAATATATTTTGAATGTCGTCGTGTGGTATTGGATTGTCCATAGCTTTAGAATTTATAATGATATGATATTGTTAAATAATTTTATTTATAGTTGTGTTTTTGATAAAAAGTTTTGGCGGTTTAAAATAAATCGTCGGCCGAAATACTTTTGTCGTGTTTAGTATAATCTACTGGTCTTTTTGCGAAGAAATCATCTAAGCTACTTGCAAAAACTTCTTCCTCAAACCAAGCCATCGGCTTATATTGTTCTTGGGAAATATGAAATATTTTTTTGTATCCAATTTTAGCAATTGCTTCATCAATACGGTATTTCATATAATTTAATAAATCTGCTTTTGAGTAATAACTAAATTCTCCTTTCTCGAAAATCCAATCTAACATCATTTCTTCTTGGTCAATATAACCACGAACAGCAGTTTCTACCCAATTTTGATCTAATTCCTCTGGTAATAAACCTTCTTCACGAATTTTATTAATCAAATAAATCCCAGCATTTGCGTGAATTTGCTCATCTGTAGATGTCCAAGCAATGATATTTGCTGTATTTTTCATTAAACCATCAAAACGTGTAAATGCCAAAATATTTGCAAATTTCGAGAATAACGAACTATCTTCGATTACCAATGCAAAGAACAATAATTTCTCTACAATTGATTTGTTCTCGTCACGCATAATTTCTCCAACAAACGTATTATAACTTTTGAAAATTGGATTTTGCAAGGCTACATTAAACTCATCTAAATAACCATTTACCTCCAAAATACGCGAATACGCTTCACTATGTCTAAACTCACATTCTGCAAAAGTAGCACCTAATCCATTCAATTCTGGCTTTGGAAAATAATGATACAAATCTCCCCAAAATCCTTTTACCGTTACCTCTACTTGCGCAATTGATAAAATAGAACGTTTGTGAATTTCGCGTTTCGCATCATCTAAATTAGCATGATAATCTTGGATATCTGAAGTAAAATCTACTTCTCCGTGTACCCAATATGCTTTTTGGATTGCTTCTGTAAAGGTTAAAATTTCAGGATATTCAAATGGTTTATAATTTACCCTTTTATCAAAAATAGACATAGTTTTTTGGACTTTTTAGATTAATAAACTTTGGTAAAAACGAATTCTTTCATCAAAATAAATGAAGTTGGTTCTTTTATTTTATTTAGAAATTTGAACCTCAATAGGGTTACATTCTCGTTTCAATTACTCATCGATTCTTTCAAAATTAAGATAAGATTTTACAATTAAAAATTTTGTAATCTTAAAAATTAAAAAGGTTATCAACAAGTTGTTAATTATTTGATTATTAATTAATTATTTTTGAATTTTTATTCGTTATAATTTAATAATTTTTATCAAAATAACAACTATAACTTGGATTAATTTTCTATAATTTAACAAAAAAATAGGCAAGCCTTGTTGTAGACTTGCCTAAAGAATATGATAAATTCTAAATTTTATCTTGCAATATTTACTGCACGTGTTTCACGAATTACAGTTACACGAACTTGACCTGGATAAGTCATTTCGTTTTGAATTTTATCCGAAATTAAGAACGATAATTCAGCTGCTTTTGTGTCATCAACTTTATCACTTTCTACAATCACACGCAACTCACGACCAGCTTGGATAGCGTATGCTTTTTCTACACCATCAAAGTTAAGAGCCGTAGCTTCTAAATCTTTCAGACGTTGCATATACGATTCCACAACCTGACGACGAGCACCTGGACGAGCACCAGAAATTGCATCGGCAACTTGTATAAGTGGCGAAATTAAAGAAGTCATCTCTATTTCGTCGTGGTGAGCTCCAATTGCATTAATTACGTCTGGATGTTCTCCATATTTTTCTGCCCATTGCATACCCAAAATTGCGTGAGGTAATTCAGATTCTTGCTCCGGCACTTTACCAATATCATGTAATAAACCTGCACGTTTCGCTAACTTAGGATTCAATCCTAATTCCGCAGCCAACGTTCCTGCTAAATTTGCCACCTCGCGAGAGTGTTGTAACAAGTTTTGACCATAAGAAGAACGATATTTCATACGTCCAACGATACGAACTAAATCTTTGTGTAAACCGTGGATTCCTAAATCTAAAATTGTTTTCTTACCAACTTCGATGATTTCGTCCTCGATTTGTTTTGTTGTTTTCGCAACAACTTCCTCAATACGTGCTGGGTGAATACGTCCGTCTGTTACTAAACGATGTAAAGATAAACGAGCAATTTCACGACGAACAGGATCGAAACAAGAAAGGATAATCGCTTCTGGCGTATCATCAACAATGACTTCAACTCCTGTAGCAGCTTCTATTGCACGAATATTACGTCCTTCACGACCAATGATACGTCCTTTGATTTCATCAGATTCAATGTTAAACACAGAAACTGCATTTTCTATCGCTTGCTCTGTTCCGATTCGTTGAATAGAAGAAATTACAATTTTACGCGCTTCATTTTTCGCATCTAATTCAGCCTCTTCCATAATTTCTTGGATATGAGCTTGTGCTTTCGTTCTTGCTTCGTCTTTCAAGACTTCAATCAATTCAGCACGTGCTTCATCAGCAGAATAATTCGAAATTTTTTCAAGTATTTCTACTTGTTTTTTGTGCATCGTATCCACTTCTTTTTGCTTAATATTAAGCTTTTCTGTTCGTGCTTGTATATTTCCTTTCTCAGATTTAATCTGATCTTTTTGTTTCTGAATTTCTACTAAGTCCGTTTTGATTCTCTCTTCACGTTCTTTTACTTTAAGCTCAGCATCAGCTACTTTTCTTTCACGTTGATTAACAACTTCTTCGTGTTTAGATTTTAATTCTAAAAATTTTTCTTTGGCTTGAAAAATTTTCTCTTTTTTAATGGCTTCACCATCTTTCTCAGCATCATTAATCAAATTTTGTGCTTTGCGAGTTGCTTCGTCAATCAGTTCTTGATTCTGTTTATCAACTGATTTTTTTGATAAGAAATATCCCACCGCTGCACCTATGATTAATGTAACAATTGCAATAATTATTGTCATAATTGGGTCCATAGATTATGTAATGTTTATATATAAAAAAACCTACATTAGTAAAGTATGTTTTGAGTTAACTCCTGTAAACAGGATTTGAGTTAGTCCGTCAGTCAAGTATCCGCTGTCAAATAAATGAACCTAAAAGGTTGCGGCCCGCTTTCCGAACGGTGTTCACTCGGTAACAAAACTAGTGTTGAGTTAACCAAAATAGCTAGAACTAATGTAGGAATATTGTTTAGTGGACAGTTTCACAACTGTCAGAACTTCTCTTATTTTGCGATTGACTGATCAATCAATTCTAATAACTTCGAAATGCGTTCTGTTGTCATTTCTTCGTTATCTTTCACTTGCTTTTTCAGCTTTGCTTCGCGTAAAGCTAACTGAATTGTCACCATTGCAAGCGCGTCTTGTTTGTCAGAAACAGCGTACTTTTGTTCAAATTGTTTCAAAATACCATTTATTTCTTCTGCACAAGAAAGTAACATTTCTTCCTCTTCAGAATTAATCGTCATTGGGTAATAACGTGAAGCAATTTTTATCTCAATTCGTTGAGTTGACATTCTTTTTATTAATTATTAGTTTTAATTTGAGCGATGCACGTATCGACTTCTTTTATTAATTTGTTCATTCTTTGCTTCATCATTTGTTTGTACTCCTGATTTCCGCTCATTGCATTAACGACTTTTAATCGTTTTACCTCCTCATTTAAATTTAAGTTATTCGCTTGCGAATCTCTCAATTTATTTTTCAATCGGGCATTTTCTTCTTTTAGAGAATTGATTTCATTTTGCAATTTTTCCAATTCTTGTATCGAGTTTTCAGCGCCCTTCAATATATCTTTATAATTCCCAAGTTGGCCTAAAACACTTAAAATTTTGTTTTCAAGTTCATTAAATTTCACCATTTTTTCCATCTCCTGAGAATTTCAATTATTCTAGCTTCTATTGCAAAAATAGTATTTTTTTACTTCTAATCAATACAAAAACCTAAATATTATCAGTTTTTTCTTATTCATTTGACAAATAGAGATTTACTTATATTTTTTGTTTCGTTTCTTTATTCTTCACTACTTTCACAACATACTTGATACTAAAAAACAAAAACAATACCGAAAGAATAGTTGGCAGAAATTGACAGAAAATAATCAAAATTGATTTGAAATGATACATTCCATCTTTCCAACTTTGTTTTAACTCATATCCTAAGTTGATTTCTCTATACGCTTTCAGATCGGTTTGTGGTAAAATATTCGTTACAACTCGTGGTTCTTCTGATAATTGATATGCAATAGTCGCATAAGAAATCGCATCATTTATCAACGCTTTGTTGACTTTATTTTCGATTTGTTGCGAAATTTTAACTGCTTTATTGTTTTCATTTTTCAACTCATTCTCATATTTCTCAAAGGTCATTTCTTCATTATTAATTAAAATATGATCGATAATAATTCCTTTCTCCACTGCAAATTTGACATGCTCGCGCAATTTATTTGACGGAACTTTCAATTCAATCAAATAAGAACGTTGAATTTTGTCTATTTTCTTAACGCTTTCTTCAGATAATTCAACTTTATCCGAATCTAAAATTTGATTAATCATTTCACTATTCAAAACAAATCCATTCAACGAAATCGCATTTTCTTCGATCTGAACCGCATCTTTCATCGCATCTTTTACTTTCATTTCGATCAACGCATTCGATTTAAAAACCTTTCCTTCTACTTCTAAATTTGCAGCATTAGAAACCGCAACTTCTTCTTTCGCATCAGCAGCCAATTCTGCATTACTTTCTGAACCTTTGTATTCATTACAACTTACGATAGAAGCAACTATAAAAAGTGCTAAAATAATTTTTCTCATGATGATGTTTTTTATGTTTGATTTAAAATTACTTTCATCATTTCTCAATCATTCACTAAAATCCTTTTCTTTTACTTGTTTATTATTTTACAAATACAAAATATTGATAATCATTTATTTAATTTTATTTTACAAAAATTTATCTCCAAATAATTTTCAGAAATTCAAAAGATTAAGGAGGTTTGTAAAAGATTTAGTTTACTTTTAACTGATTTGTTAATTATTGAAAAGAAAAAATGAAAGTGATTAAGCCAATTTTCCTAAACTTATTACTAAGTTCTGTTGTTTTTGGACAACGAGCAGAACAACCAAAATCTGAAACATATCCAAAAAATATCTTCCAAAATCCTTTAGAAATTACCAATTATTTAGCTGGTAATTTTGGAGAATTACGTGCCAATCATTTCCACGCTGGGCTTGATATCAAAACTCAACAACGAGAAGGTCTGAAAGTAAAAGCGGTTGGAGACGGTTACATTTCTCGCATTAATATTTCGCCAACAGGTTATGGAAATGCACTTTATATCGATCACCCAAACGGATATACTTCTGTTTATGCGCATTTGAGAGAATTTGCGCCCGAATTGCAAGAATATGTACGTAAACAACAGTATGCAAACGAAACGTTTAAGATAGAATTACATCCAAAACCAAACGAGCTTCCTGTAAAAATGGGAGATTTGATTGCTCTTTCTGGAAATTCTGGAGGTTCTGGAGGTCCACATTTACATTTCGAAATTCGTGATACCAAAACAGAAGAACCAATTAATCCTTTTTACTTCGGTTTTGATTTGCCTGATACTCGAAAACCATCTATTTTAGGCCTATATGCTTATCCAATTTATGGCGATGTGAATCAAAAAATCAATCGTGTTGTTGTGGCAAATGGAGGTACAATTTCTGCCTCTGGCGCAATAGGTTTTGGTGTAAAAGCCTATGACAAACACAATGGAGCAGAAAATAACAATGGAGTTCATCAAATTAATATTTATGTGAATGATGAACCGATTTATACGTTTACTTCTAATCGTTTTTCGTTTGATGAAGCGCGAGCTATAAATACAGTTTGCGATTATGGCGATATTCAGAAAAATAATAGTTGGGTGTATCAAGGATTTGTGAAAGATGGGAATCCTGTCAGAATGTATTCAAATCTAAAAAACAATGGAATTTTAGAGCTTGAAGAAGGAAAATCGTACAAAGTAAAAATTGACGTTTCTGATTATGCAGGAAATTTATCTTCGCAATCTTTTACAGTTAATGGAAAAGCATTTGTAGATTCTGCAAAACTTCCTGAAACAAATCCAATGTTGTGGAACAAAGAAAATCATTTCAAATCTGATGGAATCGAAATATTTTTCCCTAAAAATATTTTTTATGAAGATTTTGATTTAGCTTATAAATTCTCGAATGGTAAACATTGGGTGGGCGATTATTATATGCCAGTTCATCAAACTTACACGTTAGCAATAGAACCTACTGCTGACATTCCGACAGCGCAATTGGACAAAGCTGTTATTGTACGCGAATATCAAAAAAGAGGTGCTTGGAAAAAAGATTATTTAACAACAGAGCTCAAAAATGGAAAGCTTGTTGCAAATCCAAAAGATTTTGGCGTTTTTTCTATTTTAATTGACAATACTAAACCGACAATTACTCCGTTAAATATCAAATCAGATAGTCAATTTACTCAAGCTAATGCTATTATCAAATTTACAATTGATGATGCACAATCTGGGATAAAAGATTATAAAGCTTATATCGATGGTAAGTGGGTTTTAGCCGAATATGATCAAAAAATTAAACGATTATCGATTAATTTGAACAAAGAACAGATTTCGGTTGGTGACCATCAATTAGAATTAAACGTGAAAGATGAAAAAAACAACACAGCAACGTACTCTACAACATTCAAAAAGATTTCTTAGTACCATAAGTTTATCTCTTTTGGGTGGAATTTTATTTGCTCAAACTGCGCAAATTAATGGTAAAGTTGTCGACGAAAATAGAATTCCAATTAGTGAAGCTGAGATTATTGTCAACGATCAATCTTATTTTACGGATCAAAATGGTAATTTCAAAATAGATATTCCATCAAACTCTTCCGTTACCGTAACTTTTAACAACAATGGTTATCATTCGTTTGCACAAATATTTACGCTAAAAGATAAAAACAAGAAAGAAATTTTTGTTCAATTAGTTCCTGATCAAACCAATGCGATTGAATTAGGTGAAGCAACAATTTCTTTTCAATCTAATAAAAATAAACCTTTGCAAAGTACCGTTTTGAGTGCTGCGCAAATGCAACAAGGACCAAGTTTGACTGGCGGAGTTGCCGATTTATTGAAAACGTTACCTTTCGTAAATTCGAATACAGAATTGAGTTCGCAATATATGGTTCGCGGAGGAAATTATGACGAAAATTTAATTTACGTTAACGGAATCGAAGTTTATAAACCTCAATTGATTCGTTCTGGCGAACAAGAAGGTTTAGGTTTTGTAAATCCTGCGATGACGCAATTTATCAACTTTTCTGCTGGTGGTTGGGAAGCAAAATACGGCGACAAAATGTCTTCTGTTTTAGATGTTACCTACAAACGTCCCACTAAATTTGAAGGACAATTAGAAGCAAGTTTAATGGGCGGAAGTTTGACATTAGGCGGAGGTTCTAAAGACAAAAAACTTTCAGCAATTGTTGGAGCGCGCTATCAAAACAGAAATTTAGTGTTGAATACCTTAAAAGGTGATACCAATTTCAATCCTGAATATTACGATGTACAAGCCAATATCAATTATAAATTAAATGATAAATGGAATGTTGCATTTTTGGGAACAATGTCGCGTTCGCGCTACGAAATGTTTCCTATAAAACGTGAAACTTATATCAATACAATGGATACGCCGTTGTTGCTAACTGTTTTTTATGACGGAAAAGAAGATGATAAATTTGCGACAGAAACAGGAAGTTTATCATTTACATATCAACCAAATTCTAAAGTAGATTTAGGGTTAGATCTTTTTGCTTATCATTCGAAAGAGCGCGAATATTTTGATATTCAAGGTTCTTATTTCATTTCCGAAGTAGACGAAAAAGGCTTTGCAACTTCTACGAATGATGTTGGTTCGCAAATCGATCATGCACGAAATAATTTTGATGCGTTGGTTGCTGGAATTCAACACAAAGGAAAATATAAGATCAATGGAAACAATGATATTGAGTGGGGTGCAAAATTTCAACAAGAAGATATTCGTGATTTATTAGGTGAATGGCAAGCAATCGATTCGACAGGATATGTTGTGAATCCAAATCCAGGAAATGGTTTGAATTTAAGTTATTATGTGAACTCTAAAAATAATTTAAAAACAAATCGTATTTCAGGTTATGCGCAATATACGAGCAAATTTATGTGGAATGATTCAAAAGTATTGTTCAATGCTGGTGTGCGTACGGCTTATTGGGATTTTAACGAAGAAACAACTATTTCGCCTCGTGTTCAAATCGCTGTTAAACCAGATTGGGAAAGCGATATGTTGTTCCGTATTTCGACAGGTATTTATTATCAACCTCCCTTCTATCGCGAAATTCGTCGTTTAGATGGTTCTTTGAATAATAAAGTAAAATCGCAACAATCGATACATTTTATTCTTGGAAACGATTACGAATTCAAATGGATGAATCGTCCGTTCAAATTAACTACTGAGGTTTATTACAAAATTTTAAACGATTTGAATCCATATTATGTGGACAATGTGAGAATTCGTTATACGGCAGACAACAACTCGAAAGGTTATGCGTATGGACTTGACATGCGTTTATTTGGGCAGTTTGTTCCTGGTATTGATTCTTGGTTCTCGGCTTCGTATGCGCGCGCTTATCAAAATATTGATGACAAAGGAAATATTCCATTACCAACAGATCCTCGTTTCAAATTATCGGCATTTTTCCAAGATTACATGGAGTTTTTACCATCTTTCAAAGTGAATGTGAATTTGATTTATGCTTCTGGATTACCAAACGGAGCACCACAATTTGCAGATCCATATAATTATCAAACAACTCTGACAGATTACAAACGTGTAGATATTGGTTTTGTGAAAGAATTAATTAATCAAAAAGAATTGAAACCATCAAAAGGAACATTTTGGAGTAATTTCAAAGAAATTTCGATTGGTGTAGACGTTTTCAATGTGTTTGATATCAAAAATGAAATCAGTAATTCGTGGATTCGTGACGTAAACTCGAATGCAGTTTACACAATGCCAAATTATTTGACAGGACGTTTCTTGAATGGAAAAATTAATTTTAAGTTTTAAGATAATTTTTAAGACTCTATGTCAAGTTGAATTCATTTCAACTTCACATCCTCAAAGTAAAACTCATATCAAAAAAACTTTATACATTTACCGAAGCACTTCTCGCGACAGAAGTGCTTCTTTTTTATTTAAAATCTGACAAATAAAAATACCCCAAAAAGTGTCTAACTTTTTGGGCCAAATCCAAATTCAATTGGGGATTATATTTTTTATTCTATTTGAAAATAGATTATTGTTTTACAATACTAAAATTAGATAAGCTAAGCCCATTTACAGCCGTACCTGAACCATATTTCTGATTAATAGCATCAATTACTTCTCGTTGACTTGGTGGTCTTGACGCATTACGAATCACAATCTCAACTGCCATTCCTTTTGCTAATTTACCGTATACTTTTACAGCAGTTACTTTGTATAAGTGTGTTGACATAGGATTTGATTTATAGTTTTTTTTCGATTAAATATCCCAAACATGATTTTTATCTTCAAGCGCATTTTTTGTATCTTGAATACTTGTCAAATCTTTAAAAGGGGAAGTTGCAGCCAAATTATTTATACTATCTAACCCTAAAGCTAATTGTTGCATATTATTATTTTCTAATGCATGATCCACAATTTTAAAAAGATTTTCGAAATTATTTTTACGCTCATCAAATGTTCTATCTAAATATGCAAGCATAACTACTTTTTGAGCATTTATTTTTGCTACATAAGCATCTCTTTGCGCTTCTATTTCCTTACGTTTTGTTTTCTGAACTTCAGAAAATTTTTCAACTTCTCCTGCTAAAGTTATTAATTCTTTTAAAACAAATGCTGCTTCACTAGGATTACTAATTGATTTTACACTTAAATTTTCTAAATTATTATTTAATAATTTTTCAAACTGGTCACCATTCCTATACTTTTCATCTTCAGAATCTACAATTATATGTAATGGATTTTTATCATTAGAATTATTCCCTCTTTTATTTATTGCATTATCAAGATTAGGTTCTAATGATTGTTCTTGTTCTTTGTTATCTATTGAATTTATAAATGAATTTAAATTAATTTTTCCTTTAGAATATTTATTGACTTTATCATTAGTTACATCAAGGATTGTTTCTTTACTCTTCTGAAGAATTTCATCTTTAGAATTTTGCAAAGTATCTTTACCTTGTTCTATAAGTTTATCTTTTAATTCATTAAAAATGCTTTTCCCTATATTAAAAATTGAATTATCTCCCATGATTTGTGATTTTTGTATTTAATACTTTATTTGTTTGTTGTATAATTTGAGCTGATTTAATTGAAGTATTTCCTTCTTCATCTAAAAGAGGTGTTTGTGCTAATTCACTCATTGATTTAGCTAGTAAACCAACTCGTTGAAAAGTTGTATTGTAATAAATGATATCAGTCGAAAAATCAATTGCTAAAGGTTCTAAAAACTCTAATTCTGTTTTAAGTCTTGTTTCTAATTTTTTGGTAACATCACTTAGTTCATCAGTCCTCTTTTTGATATTTTCCAATACTGTCCACAATAATTCCATATCTGCCACATGAGTTTCCACTTCTTTTTGAAATTCTTTTGCTTCTGTTAATTTTTTTGAATAATATGTAGATGCAATTAAACCAGCTGCGATTATCCCAACACCTGCTGTAGCTCCCATAGTTAAGCCTGATAAAACAGTACCACCTAATGCCATACCTCCTCCACCTGAAGCTAAACTACCTCCTCCTAACCAAGCTAAAGTTGCGTTCGTTGCTGCTGCACCACTAAGAGTACTAATTGCTGTACCAGTTGATGCTGTAGCTAATGCTCCAACTGCACTTGTTACTGCTGCCGGAGTTCCCATAGCAGCAGCAGCACCTAAAACCCCAACTGTAGCAGTGCTTTTTAAAGCGTTAGTTGCTTCCATATCTAAACGTTCCATTTTTTGGATAGCGTTTGTATTTATACCGACATTATCTAATATTTCATACTCTTTGATACTACTTTCTTTATTCATATCTTTTAAAATACCTAAGAATCGTCCAGTTGTTGCATGTAAAGATTCTAATCTATATTTACCAAATTCATTTATGGATAAATTTAATTTTTTTCGAGCTCCTTCAGTTAATTTTTGAGCTTCATCATAATATATTTCACAAGCTTGTTTTAGATTAAGAGAACTTTTTCTATTTTGATATGCTTGTATCCCAGTAACTACTTTAGTTATTTTTTTAACACCTCCTAATATTCCTTTTTTATTAACTCCATTATCTTTAGTTTCTTCGACTTCTTTAACTTCAAGATAAGTCTCTTTAATCGATTCAAATATTTCTTTATCCTCATCTGAAATTATAGATTTATTTAGTGCAATAGCTTCTTCGTTATATCGATTAGTAGTTAATTCTTTAATAATAGAGATAGACTTACCTATTTGATATATTTCGTGTTGTATGATGTTACCAAATTTGTCAAAAATTTTATAATCTCCATTTAAAAGATTATTTTCATAAAATGACTGAATATATAACTCCCCTGTTGGATAATAAATTTTACACTCTCCCTCTAACATATTATTAACCCATCTTTGTTCTTTATTTAAATTACCATTTCGGTAATAAAATGTTTCAAGATCTTTTTTAAGGTTAGAAGATTTATCAATAAAATATTTGTGACGAAGCTTATTATTCTCATAAAATATTCTTACTCCTTTATTTTTTTTAATAATGTAGAATACTATACATGAGATAATGATTAGAGCTATTAAGCCAGTTAATAGATATTGGATATTTTCATTCATTGTTATTTATTTTTATATTGTTTGAAATCATTCATATTAGTATGGATTTATTATAATCCTGCATTTATGTTTGTAAATTTCTTATAACCTCCCCATTCTTCTCTTCCAAAAACGCTTTCCACGCCTCTGGCGAAAAATAAGCAGAAGTATGTTTGATGAAAGTAAGGTTGATTTGTTGTCCATCTATAACGATAGATGCCGTACGTGGGCTCACGTTATTGATTTCGGGATGAACCATGCGATCAGTTCGTTGAATATTTAATTTATCCATCATACGCTCGAAAGGTTCGGCAGCACGAACACCAATAAAAATACAATCTGTTGGTTTTAGAATTTTCACCAATTCAACAAAAGTCTCCCATCCTAAATCAAAATCTTTTATTGTCGGTTGTTCTGTATTTTTACTATTATTGATGTTGCTGTAATTCATGCTTCGTTGCACGAAATTATAATAAGCCAATTGGCTCCATAATTTATTTTCATCAATAAGTTTATTCCCAAATAAAGCACTAAATAGATTTTTCAACGGTTTATGTTCGTATGCTTTTTGAATTTGTGTTTGATAGATTGTATTTCGTGTAAAATCATTTTTAGCTGATAAATTCAGATTTGTTTGAAAAGCATCCATCGTTTCTCCATCAGCATAATGTGATTCTCCAATAATCAACAATCTTTTGTGTTGATTAAAATAATTTTCACCAATCCAAGGTAACCAAGTTAAAGTTGAAATTTGGTTGAGTCTTTTATCCTCTTTTGTATTATTTAGATTCATTCTCTAATTTTCATTAAATTTCATACTCAAATCGGACAAAACACGTCTCTTTGTTTTCGAAATATTTATTTAATTTTTAATATTTTTCAAATGTATTTTATTTATCAAAGCTTCCTTTACGGTTTCACGTAATTGAAGTTTTTATTTTTGATTCCTTAGATTATTCAATCCTACTTCCAAAAATTTAAGATATTCTTCCCTTACAGCTTTTGGTTCTAGTGATAATAATCTTTCGTTATGCGTTAATAATTCTTGATAAAAATCATATTCTGGAACTAAATTTAATTCCAATTTCAACTCATTTTGGTTATCAATAAGAATTTTTTGCGAATGATGAATAGGTAATGATTTGACATACATTCCTTGCATCGGAATCAAAGACAGCGTTATTTTGATTGGCTCTTTTCCTAATGTCGACATAATACCAAAAGAATTGACAAACATCTCTTCAATATTCACGTCATTATTCTTTATAAAAGTAGAAGAGTGAATTTCTAAGTTTTTGATTCTATCCAATCCATACGTTTTCAAAGTAAAGTCTTTATCGTTTCGATCTTTTGCAATCAAATACCAACGATTTCTAAATTCTTTGACTGCATAAGGTTCTAACACTTTCTCAATCGGAATTCCTTCCCAATATTTAGTATAAGTACAACTAATTATTTTTGAGTTTTTAATTGCATAAATAAAACCATCAAGATTCTCTAAACCAGAAGCTTGTCGCTTTTCAAAAAGTAGGATATTTGTTTGATCGGAAGTTTTTTTATAAGCATTCATCAAAATCAAAATGTCGAAAATGGTTTGATTAAACTCAACATCATCAACTATCAGATAAAGCATTGTCGAACGATTAAATTTTGTTTCTATATTAAAAAGGTCACAAAGCAGTTTACGATCTCGCTTAAAAGTTTTTTCACTAAAAGCTAAGTCGCTGTCAAATCCTCCATCATTATACTTTTCCTCTAAATAAAGTTGAACTTCTCTAAATGTTACACCATTTGGTTTTGATTTTAGATAGTTTGATATATTCATCAACCGAAACATTTGTTCTCTTTTAGCCATATTTTGTAATTTTAAGACAAACATAAAACAACAAACGGACAAATAATGTCCGTTTTTTTTTATTTTAAAATTATTTTTCGAAAAACTTTATTTGCTCGTGTACTTTTATTTTAAAATAAATTTTTAAACCCTATGTCAAGTTGAATTCATTTCAACTTCGCAACCTCAAAGTAAAACTCAAATCAAAAAAACTTTATACATTTACCGAAGCACTTCTCGCGACAGAAGTGCTTCTTTTTTATTTAAAATCTGACAAAACGACACATAATGGGCATTGGCAAACTATTTGATTCAATCAGAAACAAAAAAACTAATAAGAATATGTCTGACCAAAATATACACGAAGAATTAGAAAACGAGAATCTTCAAGAAAACGTTCAAGAGAGTGATAACACTGTAGAACAACCGCAAGAAGAAACTGCTGGAAAGTCAGAATTAGAAATTGTTAAGGAACAATTAGCAAAAGAAAAAGACCAATATTTACGTTTATTTGCAGAGTTTGACAACTTCAAAAAACGTACATCGCGCGAACGCATGGATATTTTCAAGACAGCAAATAAAGAGGTAATCACTTCATTATTGCCTGTTTTAGATGATTTTGGACGCGCAATCAATCAAATTGAAAAATCTGGAGACGACAACTTACTTCAAGGAGTTGAATTAATCAATAATAAATTAGTAGAAACGTTACGTGCAAAAGGTTTGAAAGAAATGGAAGTAAAACCTGGAGACGATTTCAATACAGATTTACACGAAGCAATTACTCAAATTCCTGCTCCAACAGAGGATTTGAAAGGTAAAATTGTAGACGTTGTAGAAACAGGATATTTATTAAATGATGTAGTAGTTCGCTACGCGAAAGTTGTTGTTGGATTATAATTTAGATTAAGAAAATGTCATCAAAAAGAGATTATTACGAAATATTGCAGGTCGAAAAATCTGCAACATCAGAGCATATCAAGAAAGCTTATCGTAAACTTGCCATCAAATATCACCCTGACAAAAATCCTGGTGACAAAGAGGCAGAAGATAAATTTAAAGAAGCTGCAGAAGCTTACGAAGTTTTAAGCGACGACAACAAACGTGCACGTTACGACCAATTCGGACATGCAGGAATGGGCGGAGCTGCTGGCGGAGGATTCGGCGGTAGCGGCGGAATGAATATGGAGGATATTTTCTCTCATTTCGGCGATATCTTTGGAGGCGGAGGATTCGGTGGCGGATTTGGAGGTCAATCTCGTGGTCCACGTCGAATGAAAGGTTCTGATTTGCGTATTCGCGTAAAATTGAACTTAGAAGAAATGGTGAACGGTTGCGAAAAGAAAGTAAAAGTTAAACGTTTCAAACAAGCAGATGGCGTTACATCTAAAACATGTCCATCTTGTGGTGGTTCTGGACAACAAGTTCGTGTTACCAACACATTTTTAGGACAAATGCAAACTGCTACAACTTGTGGTACTTGTCAAGGAGTAGGAAAAGTTGCTGACAAAATTCCTTCAGGAGCAAATAATCAAGGATTAATCAAAATTGAGGAAACAATCGACCTTAAAATTCCAGCTGGAGCAAGAGAAGGAATTCAATTGCAAGTTCGCGGAAAAGGTAACGATGCGCCTTTTGATGGTATTCCTGGTGATTTACTTGTTTTGATTGAAGAAGAAGAACACGATACATTAAAACGTGATGGAAACAACTTACATTTTGATTTGTATGTTTCTATTCCTGATGCTGTTTTAGGTGCTTCGAAAGAAATTCCGACGGTTAATGGAAAAGTAAAAATTAAAATTGACAAAGCAACTCAATCAGGAAAAGTATTACGTTTAAAAGGTCAAGGTTTACCAGATTTGAATGGTTACGGAAAAGGTGATTTATTTGTGCATGTTAACATTTGGACACCAACTCATTTATCGAAAGACCAAGAAGCG
This sequence comes from Empedobacter sp. UBA3239, assembly GCF_002362875.1. Lineage (NCBI taxonomy): Bacteria > Pseudomonadati > Bacteroidota > Flavobacteriia > Flavobacteriales > Weeksellaceae > Empedobacter > Empedobacter sp. UBA3239. The sequence goes on from NZ_DEVJ01000016.1 coordinate 49,270, forward strand.
TATTTTGAAAAAATGAGAGACGATGATCATTTCTCACCAGAACCTTCGAAAAATGAAAAATCATTCTTTGAACGTGTGAAAGATATGTTTCAGTAATTGAAAAATATATAACAAAAAAATCCATCTCAAATGAGATGGATTTTTTTATTTATCATTAAGATGATAGTTATTAATCTACAATAATCTTATTAGATTGATTTTTCGTTTTAACGATATAAACTCCTTTAGGTAGTTTATTTAATCTAACTTTAGAATTATTTGTTACATTTTGAATCGTTTGAACCAATTGTCCATTGATAGTAAAAATTTGAATTGTTTCTTTATTTTCAATTCCATTGACAACAAATTCATGATTTTTAACTGGATTAGGATAAATAACTAGTTTATTATTTTGTTTTTTAACCTCATCTGTTGCTAATTTTTCGTAACAAGTCCATGATAAATTATCAAAAGAAACACGGTTATTTGAAGTTTCATCTATCAACTCAATTACAACATCTCCTTCAACATTAATATTATCAATTTTTGTTGTTTTAGCTGTTTTAGAATAAGGTATTTGTCCTTTTACTTCTCCATTAATTTTTAATGTATAAAATCCATCAGAATCTGCAAAAGGAAGATATGTTTTTACTGATAAAGAACCTATTCCTCCAGAAATTGTAGATGATTTTAAATTTCCTTTTCTAATACAAATTGCTTTATTACTATCTCCATCGATATAAATTTGTTTGTCTGTTCTTGCATTTGTTGCAGTCCACACAATTCCTCTATTCGACCAAGTTCTATCTGTATAAGATGATGCTGGAGGTGTACTTCCTGTAGATGGAATATTTTCAAAATCCTCTGTTCCACAGCTTGTTCCTTCTCCTGAACCTCCTCCTATATTAGATTCTTTTGTTGTTACTTGAATTGCAGTACTATTATCCGATTTATTTCCAGCTGCATCTTTTGCAACAACATAAAAAGAATAAGTTGTTGAAGAATTTAATCCAGAAACTGTTCCGTTATTACTATAAACAGTTGTATTATATGTATTGTCTACATAAATATCATATCTATTAACACCTACATTATCTGTAGAAGCTGTCCAAGTTAACGACACACTTGATGGCGTAATCGTTGTTGAAGCTAAATTTGTTGGTGCAGTAGGTTTTTCAGTATCCTCTTCAGAACCTCCTTCTTCACCAAAAGATTCTGGCCAATTATTTTGCGCTTTAGGACCTCCCCAAATAACAGTTGCTAAATATGGATTATCGATAAATGGATTTCTATTTCCTTGAACATTCGCTACAACATTATTTCTTTGAATTTCAAATTGCGAAACAGGATCTTCTACATTCCATTTCAAAAGAATATCAGGGAAATCTGATGAATATGTACTTGGTCCAAAAGTAATGTTAAGAGGTAAAGTTCGTTTGTCATAACGTACATACATATACATTAAAATTCTCGCAACATCTCCTTTCCATTCATCACCTGGATACCAACCACCACGACTCGTTTTCATTGCCATTGCTCCTACTCCATCATCAAAAAGCAAACTTCCACGAGTACTATTCAATGTGACATCAGCAGGACGTAAATGATGTCCATCTGATCCAGGTCCAGAAGTTCCTAAATTTGGTGTTCCTTTAGATTTTGCATAAACATGCTCTCTATTCCAAGATCCTGAAAAAGCACGACTTCTTTGATGTGTACCAGAACTTTGAGATCCATAAACCAACAATAAATTAGATGGATTTTGAGGATCGGCATCACTTGTTTGAAATAAATTTTTCAAACCTGCTGAATAAGAAACATTTTGCTTATGAGTATCAGTAATTAATTTAGCAAAATCATTTTTCAACTCATTCTTCGTCTTGCTAAAATTAATGCTCGAGTAATACGCAGGTGCTTTTTGAGCTTGTGCGAATAATGCTAAAGCAAATGATAAAAAAGTAAATTTCAATTTCATTTTTATAACAATTATTTATTTAATAGTATAACTTCCTTGTTTTCATAAGAAAGCCTTAATGTGTAATTTTTCATTATCAAGGGAATTTGTTTTTTAAACTCCAAAAAATAGATTTTTCCAAATTGATAAAACCTCGCATTTATTTCTTCTTTCAAATGTATAGAAGTAACATTCACTTCTATCTCATCTATTAAAAATGGTTTTTCTAACCAACTTAAATTTTGTTCTTCAAAACAGAGTACGTCCGTAAAAAGACCTGGATGATTTTTTCCTTGCCCTACAAAAATTCTATTTTCGCGTTCATCAATTCCAATCACATAAACCGGAAATTCTTTTCCGCTAACATTTAAACCTTTTCGTTGTCCTATTTCAAATTTTTCTATTCCAGTATGTTCTCCTACAATAAAACCATCAAACAAAGAATAACTTCTTTGGCTTACCTTCCATGAAAGTTCTTCTTCTTTTGATCGAAAAGATGGTTTTTCTTTATTATAAATAGAAGAATTTTTTGGAATCTCTACAATTTGACCTATTTTCACTTCAATTAATTTATTTGCTTCTTTCCAAAAAAGGAAAGACAACAAAGATAGAATGTTAATGTTAACTAAAAGTTAAAAATGTAATTTTTATTTTTAAAATATTAACATCTTATAAACAAAAAAGGGATTTCAATTAGAAATCCCTTTTTTGTTTAATAATTTTATTTTAATGACTATGTGTATTAGCTTCTCCAGCTGAACCTTCACGGTCATACGAACAACAAGAAGGTAAACTTCCGTACACTTTTTCTTCTGCACGTTTATTATCAGTATCGTGTCCAACCGCTACTACAGCGTTTTCTACATCATCAACTTTACTCTTTTTTTCATTTAATATGATATGTAAATTTTGTGTATTACTATCCCATTCAGCAGATTTTACACCTTTTACACCATAAGCCGCTTTTTCTATACGATCTTTACATTGCCCACAATTTCCTTTGACATGTAAATCGTGTTTTGCATTTTTATTTTGTGCTTGTGCGCTAATTCCTAAAGTCGCAACCAAAGCAAAGGCTAACAATTTTTTCATTGTGTTATTATTTTTATGATTTTTATTTTAAACTAAATCTTAATCCAGCATAATACATTTGTCCAAAAATTGGTGCATAAACAATCGAACTATCGAAATTTGAACCAAAAGGATTATCTGCTCCTAAAATTACGCGATGTTGTTGATAATTCGTTACATTTTCCCCTCCAACATACACTTCAAAACGTTTTGAGAAAACACGTGTAATCTGGAAATTAATTGTTCCAAATGGATTCGAATAGTCATTCAATTGATTTTCTGGTAAATTATCTGACGTATTTGGTAAACGCTGTTTTCCAATCCAATTGTATGTCGCATCAAAACGCCAATTCTTACCATTCTTTTCATGTGTTTCATATTCAAGATTGGTAAAGAAACGATGTTTCGCTTGTAATGGACGTTCTAATTTTCCGTTTTCATAATCAGTTGCTATATCATAATATTTGTATGATGCTCTAATTTTGAAATGCGTAAATGGATTATAATTAAAATCAAATTGGAACGAATTTGCATACGAATCTCCTTCTAAATTATAAAATCTTACTTGACGAGCCGAATAATCGATATCAGTTACAATTTGATTTTGAAAATCTGTTCGATAAAAATCTGCTGTTACATCTGCATTTTTTCCAAATAATTTGAATTCTTGTGTTACACTAAATCCATAATTCCAAGCAATTTCTGGTTCTAAACCATATATTTTTCCATTTCCATCGCCCAAAATATTAAATTGTCTTGAAGATGCAAATAAATTCTGATTTTCTGCAAATATATTATTGATTCGTTTTCCACGACCAACCGACGCTTTTATCGTTGTTCCTTTTACAGGCGTATAACGTGTATGCAAACGAGGCGTTAAGAAAAATCCCATTCGGTTATGATAATCTCCACGAAGCCCAGCAATCATATTGAAATTCTTCATATTATCAAAAGTATATTCAAAAAATGCTCCCGCAGAATTATCAATTCGATCATAATTTGCATCAGTTGGAAGCGCTACAAATTCTTTGAATTTATCGTATGTAAAACTTGCTCCTGTAGAAAATTTGTTTTTGGTATTGCTAATAATCGAACTGAAAATATAGTTGGAATAAAAACTTTGTTGCTCAATATCATATTGATTCAATCCGAAGTAAGAATCTTGTTTATGATAACTAAACGCCGTTTGCAATCCCATACTTTGATATGGCATTTCTGGAAAAACATACCCAATTTTTGATGAAACATCTACACGATTTGTATTGATTTCTGATCCCCAATAATTTGTTGTTAATTTGTCTCGATCTTTATCAAAATCAACTTGTCCTGCTTGTTTTGTATCATTCAAATATCTTGCAGATAAAAATCCAACCCAACCTTTTTCTAAGTTTTGATATTGCCAACGATTCATCACATTAACTTGATGTCCAAGCGGATTATCTAAAAACCCATCATCGTTCATATCATTCTTCGAAACGCGTGCATTTCCATGCATAAACAAAGAAGTACTCCATTTATCATTCAATTTTTTGTTCAAATGCACATTCCCTTCGAAGCGCGAATCTGTAGAACCATAAAGATTCACAAACAACGGAATATCATTTGAAGGTTTGATTAATTCTGTATTAATCTGCCCAGAAATACTTTCATAACCATTAATCACCGTTCCCGCACCTTTCGTCACCTGAATACTTTCTACCCAAGTTCCAGGCGTAAAACTAAGCCCAAAAGCTTGCGAAGCTCCACGAACATTTGGTATATTTTCTTCTGCAATCAAAATATAAGGAGAGGTTAAACCCAACATTTTAATTTGCTTATTTCCCATTACAGCATCCGAAAAATTGACATCAATAGAAGGATTTGTTTCAAAAGATTCGGCTAAATTACAACAAGCTGCTTTCAACAATTCCTTTCCTGTCATTGTCGTCATATTAGTTGCAAACTTCGATTTTTTAAGCGAACTACTTGTATCACGAACCACAACTTCATTCAACGAAGTATCCCCAAAATGATCTTTTACATTAATTGTAATGTTTTGAAATTCGTCTTTTAATTCCTTAAAAGTTGTTGTTTCATTGTCATAAAAAACACCTAAAATTGAGGTTGGTTGATAATTTTCGATCTCAAAATTCCCCTTTTCATCTGTGATAACAGAAATATCTGACGATTGCCAAAACACTTCTGCTCCAACAATTGGTTGTTGATTTTGATCTGTAATTTTTCCCTTTAATGTAGATTGTGCGTAAGATAACACAGCACTTAGTATAAATACTGAAGTGAATATTTTTTTCATTTTTACGATTTAAGGCATAATGCCTATTTATTATTGTGTACTTGTTGATTAGATTTTCATCAAATACTTTAATATTTAGATAATAGCTTATTATTTTCTGATTGATTTAATCAAAAACAACGGATATTATCCTTCGTAAAATGTTAACTGAGAATTGAGTATATAATTTGGTGGCGCATTTGACGCAACATAAAAATCAAGGAAACTAGATTGATTGCTCACCTCTTCATCTTGAATCGGAATTCTAATTTGAAGAATTTGAGAAGCTATAAAACTTATTGGAACAAGTTTCTGTATTTTGACAGTTTGCTTTTCTACAAACTTATCCGAATAAGAAATATCCTTGCAACAATCGTCTTTTTTAGATTTATTGTTTTCTGGTAATTCGCAATGTTTTTTTTCTGTTTTTGGAGGGCAACACGAACTAGAAACTTCCATTTCGTGTGAATTATTATCCAAATGATTCAACTTCACTTGCTCAACCACTCCTTGACAAAAGTGCATAGAAAATGCGTAGCTAAGATTTGAAAAAATCAAAACCACCGACAAAACATACTTTATGTACTGTTGCATTTTCATGTTGGACAAAAATAAACAAAAAATTCAAATCAAAACAAACTGAAATTTATATCATTTTCCAAGTTCCTTATAGAATTTTCAGTTTTACTAAATTATCTTTTCGGTTGCTTGTTGGTCGGTATATTAATAATTCCAGAACCATTTACTAACGATTTATTATTCTCGTTGACAACTTTCAAAACGACTTCAAAATCTTGCCAATCTATTCCTTGCAAAGTCACTAAACCTGTTGCTTTATCAATCGATTTTATTTTAAATCCTTTATCTGGAAAATCTTGTCCATCAACAATCGGATCAAAATCCAAACCAACTTCTGGCTCAACTTTATAAGCAGAATCTTGCACAAATTTGTATCGATCTTTAAAACTTTGTGTTAACAATTCATTTTGTTTGATATAGTTCTCTTGATTTATTTTTCCAATTGTATCCATGATATAATCAACATAATTATTCATAAAACAAAGCGCAACATTATAATTAACATCTGATTCTTTAACCGAATCTTTCACTTCATTTTCAACTTTATTTTCTGTAGACGAAGAAGATGAATTGTTAGAATTACAACTTGCAACAAAACTTAATAATAGAATAGGAAGAATAAACTTTTTCATACGGTTATCATTTTTTTTATGATTTAAAAGTATATTTTTTTGATTGAAATGGAAATAATCCGAATTATAAAATCAATCATTCCGCTAATAATCTTCTCAAAAATTAGAATAAGTGGTTAAAGCCTTACGATTTTATCAAAATATACCTCAATAGTCATCAAAAATCACTAAAATTGCACTTTAAATAAGAACACACAATTAATTATGTCAGAAGATATTTTCAAGAAAGTAGTTTCTCATGCGAAAGAATATGGTTTCATTTTTCAATCGAGTGAGATTTATGATGGATTATCAGCCGTTTACGATTATGGTCAAAACGGAGCTGAGCTAAAAAATAACATCAAACAATATTGGTGGAAAGCAATGGTACAAATGCACGAAAACATTGTTGGCATTGATTCTGCTATTTTTATGCACCCTACTACTTGGAAAGCTTCGGGCCACGTTGACGCATTTAATGATCCTTTGATTGATAACAAAGATTCTAAAAAACGTTACCGTGCCGATGTTTTAATTGAAGATCATTGTGCAAAAATTGAAGGTAAAATCGAGAAAGAAGTTGCGAAAGCTGCAAAACGTTTTGGTGATGCTTTTGATAAAGATCAATTTGTTGCGACAAATCCTCGTGTTGTAGAATATCAAAATCAAATCAATACAATTTTAGCACGCATGGGAAAATCTTTGGAAAACGAAGATTTAGATGACGTAAAAGCTTTGATTGAAGAATTAGAAATTGCTGATCCTGCAACTGGTTCTAAAAACTGGACAGAAGTTCGTCAATTCAACTTGATGTTTGGAACAAAATTAGGTGCAACAGCTGATCAGGCAATGGATTTATATTTGCGCCCAGAAACGGCTCAAGGTATTTTCTTAAATTACTTGAACGTACAAAAATCTGGACGTATGAAATTACCTTTCGGAATTGCTCAAATTGGTAAAGCTTTCCGTAATGAGATTGTTGCACGTCAATTTATTTTCCGTCAACGTGAATTTGAACAAATGGAAATGCAATTTTTCGTAAAACCAGGAACAGAGTTAGATTGGTATGAAAAATGGAAAGAAACGCGTTTACGTTGGCACCAAACATTAGGTTTAGGAAATGAAAATTACCGTTTCCATGATCACGAAAAGTTAGCGCATTACGCAAATGCTGCAGCTGATATTGAGTTTAAATTCCCATTCGGATTCAAAGAATTAGAAGGAATTCACTCTCGTACAGATTTCGATTTGAAAGCTCACGAACAACATTCAGGTAAAAAAATTCAATATTTCGATAACGAAACAAACGAATCGTACACACCTTATGTTGTAGAAACTTCTGTAGGTTTGGATCGTATGTTCTTAGCAGTTTTCTCAAATTCATTGAAAGAAGAAGTTTTAGAAGATGGATCAGAACGTGTTGTATTATCTTTACCAGCTGCATTAGCGCCAATTAAAGCTGCAGTTTTACCATTGGTAAAGAAAGATGGTTTACCTGAATTAGCGAAAGAAATTTTGAAGAAATTACGTTTAGATTACAACGTAATGTACGAAGAAAAAGATACTATCGGTAAACGTTACCGTCGTATGGATGCGATTGGAACACCTTTCTGTATCACTGTTGACCACGATTCATTAAACGATAATTCTGTTACTTTACGTTACCGTGATACAATGGAGCAAAAACGTGTTAATATTAATGAGTTAGCTCAAATTATCGACAAAGAAGTCAACATGAAATATCTTTTTGAACAATTATAAAAAGAGAATTTTTCAATACAATAAAGCAAAAGCTCAGAAATTTCTGAGCTTTTTTTATTTTTTATTAAAATTTTTAACAATTTGGCAAAGCTTTTGATTTTAATTAGATATATTAATCTAAAAAATACAAATTATGGGCTTTATTATTAATCTTTTGGTATCAGCATTAGTTGTTTTCGGACTTGCTAACATTTTACCTGGAGTATCTGTAAAAGGATATGGTTCTGCGATTATTGTTGCACTTGTTATCGGACTTTTAAACGCTATTGTAAAACCAATTTTAAACATTATTAGTTTACCTGTAACAATCTTAACATTAGGTTTATTTTCTTTTGTGATTACAGCAATTATTATCTTATTAGCAAGCGCAATTATGGGAGATAGTTTCCATGTTGACGGATTCTGGTACGCATTATTATTTGGTATTGTTTTAGCAATTGTCAATTCTTTAGTTGGAGGAATGATGGGAGACTAATTTATACAGATTATTACATATAAAAAGCTGTCCAAAATTGGACAGCTTTTGTATTTTATAAAAGTTTTATTGAGGATAAAATTTTATTTGCTCAAAAATATAGTTATCATGTTTTTTAAGAAGATCAACCAATTTTTTCAATTCGGACTCTTCCCATTTATTCTGAAACATCTCATCATGAATTAACATAACTATATTATTATTTGCAAAGGTCTTATTCGATTATAATTGATTAACAATTTGTTTATAAATCGCTTGAACAGATTGCACCGGTGTTCCATCTTTTCCATGATGCGTCCATTCCAAATCCCAACCAATAACTTTATATCCCAACTTTGCTAAACCATCAGCCGTTTGTACACCAGAAGCTCCATCATTCTTCGATTTCCCATCCAATCTCCACATATTTCTTCCAGGTAAACGAACAATTTTATCTTGCAATTTTAATGTCGATTGATTTTTCAAAATATCCGCAACCGACGTTTGCTCGTTACTATAAAAGTTTTTGTACTGATCATTCATTCGCATGCGTCCAACTATGGTTACATTCTTCGATATACGGGTTATCATCGTAATATTTAAAATAATCCGTCATTGATTTATTTTTCTCCACATGTTCTCCAACAAGAAAAACAGTCACTTTTAACTTCTCATTTTTGAAAACCTCATCCATATTTTCACTTCCATTCAAAGGTCCATCATCAAAAGTTAAATAGATATATTTTTTCACAGAATCACTCGCTTTTTGTGCAAGCAAATTTGTCGAGAAGATTAATAAAAAGACACTCAAAAGTGTCATTATTCTTTTATTCCATATCATTTAAGTTAGTTTTTAATGAATTAAATGTATGAAAGAAATTCTATTTTTTATATTTTTCTAATGCTTTTTCTAACCGTGTTTTGATTCTTTTTTTCACTAATCTTGGAGCAAGAATTTCTATTTCTTCTCCAAATCCTAAAAGTTCTCGTTCCAACTCAAAATTATGTACAACTTCTATCGAAAATAAAGTTCCTTCGTCCGTCACTTCCAACACTTTTTGCGTCGCATGAATTGGCTTTGTCACCACATAAGGCGCTAATTTTTTATTCACACGAAAAACAACACGCTGCTCCCTTTCTTTCACACTTTTCGTTACACCAATCGCATTGTTATAATACGTATCAAAATTAATTTCTTGCTCATCGATAAAAGGTTCATTTGCCAATTCATAAAACTCAACAATTCTATCCAAAGCCAACGTATACAAATTTTTATCTTTTCTCGATTTAGCCAATAAAAACCAGCGATTACGGTATTATTTCAACAAATACGGATAATAAACTTGTTGTTTTGGTTCTTGATTTTTTGCTTTGAACGATTGATAAGAAATCAGCAAAGACTGCTTCTTCACAATTGCTTGATACAATCGATTCAAATGCTCCAAACCTTTTAACAATCCATTTTCCTCAAACTGAATATAATTTGGTTGTTGATGAGTTTGCTTGGATAAATTATTTTCGAGACGCGTAATAATCTCGTTCATATCATCAAAATAATTAAAACCATTCAATTGTTTCATCACCGAAATCACTTCTTTCATTTTATCTAAATCTGCAGACGAAACAGGCGAATTATGAATCGAATAATTATGATCTTCATATTCATAAAACTTTTTTTCTCGAACAACAATTGGCGCATGATAACCCAATTTATCACTTCGCATCACCTGAATGTCGCTTTGAATTGTCCGTTTCGAAACGCCAGAAGTTATTCCTTCGTATTCATACAAAGCTTCCGAAACTTTTTCTATCAAATCTTCTAATGTCCATTTTCTGAAATGATTTTGAAGACATTTATCGATCGTTTGATAACGTATTAATGCAATTTTATTGGTTGCCATGGTTGATTTCTTTGTTCAATACTACAAATTTCAAATCAAAGTACGCAATCTATTTGCGCAGAAATTTTTATTTCAAATTTTATTCAAAATATTTTCAATATAAAACCCTCTGTTAATCATCGTTTACAAATTATTTCGAAAAAATATTTTATTGCGCAATTCACTTGCACACTTCTACTCCAACTTTGTCAAAGGTTTAAAAACCAAACGATTTTAATTATTCCTTGACAAATGTTTCAGTATAGCATTGTAGTAGAAATTGTTTCATCACTTCTATTCTGAATAATTAAAATCTCCAGCGGATGGGTCGTAGGTTCGATTCCTACTTTCAGGAAACTGAAATAGCTCAGTGGGTAGAGCAATTCACACAGACTTTAATCTGTTTATCGCCCGAAAGGGTACCATTGGAAACAAAAGCTAAAAAGTTTTCTTTTCGAATAGAGAATATATTTCCTAGAAATGAATTTGAAATAAGATCAAAAACTTCTTTAAAACCTGAATTTGAAACTTTAGTTGATGATTGATTTCAAAAGTTTAAACTAAAAAATCAAGTCAAAATGATTTGAAAAAAATGATTAAAACAAGAAATCAAAATAAGCTGCTCAAACTTCAAATTCCGTTTTAAAAAAGGAAAATGATTTAGCTTTTTTAATTAAAAAATTTAGAAAAAGATTCTTCGATAAAGGAGAAATATAAAATAGTAAAAACTTATAAAAAATTAGATAATGAAAAAATTACCAATTAACAACCAAGAAATTGGAATCTATATCAAAAATAACGAAGTAGAAAAAATTTATACAAAAGGAAACTATTGGATTTTCTTTAATAAAAACATCGAAAAATTAAACATTAACGAAATAATTGATGAAAAATACTATGCAATATTTTTAGAAAATGAAACATTGAAATCGATGGTAGATTTTATCGAAGTTTTACATAACGAAGTGTTGATTATTTACAAAAACAATCAAATCTATGATTCATTTTACAATAAAAACGTGATGATTTGGAAAAATTCGACTCAATTAAAAGCTGTAAAATTTGATTTAAATTCTACTGACGAAATTAAGAATTTAACAAAAAGAGAAATAGATATTTTAAGAAAAGCTGGTGCGATTCGTATTATTTCTATTCCAACTTATCATGAAGGAATTTTATTTAAAGACAATGAATTTAATTCAGTTTTAAAAGCTGGCGAGTATAAATTTTATAACAACGAAGTTAAAATCTCGATGGTATCTTTTGATATGCGTCCGCAAACAATTGAAATTTCGGGACAAGAAATTTTGACGAAAGATAAAGCGCAATTACGAATCAATTTTATGGTAAATTATCAAATTACTGATTTGTTAAACGCTTATCAATCGAACAAAGATTTCGAAAAAATGATTTATCAAGCGATTCAATTAGGTTTGAGAGAATTTATTGGAAACATGAATTTTGATGATTTGATGTCAGATAAAAATTCGGTAACGAATTATATCATTCAAAAATATCAAGCTGAATGCCAAGAAATTGGTCTAAAATTGATTGACGCAGGTATGAAAGACATTATTCTTCCTGGAGAAATAAGAGAAATTATGAACCGTGTTTTGATTGCCGAAAAAACGGCTCAAGCTAATTCGATTACGCGTCGTGAGGAAACTGCTTCGACAAGAAGTTTATTGAACACTGCGAAATTGATGGAAGAAAACGAAACGTTATGGAAATTAAAAGAAATGGAATACATCGAAAAAATTGCCGATAAAGTGGGAGAAATCTCAATTTCTGGTGGATCGAATGTGTTAAATGAACTAAAAACATTGTTTACTAAATAATATTCTAACCAAATTATATGAAAACAACTGAACAACAAAACAAACCAATTAATGGAAATGATTTGATTGCCTTGGGTTATCCTGAGAATGAAATTTTAGGAATTGCCTTAAAAATTAACCGAAAAAGAAATGGTTATACAAAAGCCGAAATGCTTGATAAATATGCGCAAGTTTTGTCTTCGCCACAAGATTTCTTAGAAGATAAAATTTTCAAAACGCTTGCAAATGGTTTTATCAATGGAATTCATTTACCTCAACAAGATGAAAACTTAATTGAATTGAATGAAAATCCGAACGATTTCAACATTTATGGTGCAAAAAATATTGAAGATGGTGCTTTAGAACAAATGAAAGTAGCCATGAAACTTCCTGTAACAGTTGCCGGCGCAATAATGCCAGATGCTCATCAAGGTTATGGTTTACCGATTGGCGGAGTTTTAGCAACAAAAAATGCAATTATTCCTTATGGTGTCGGCGTTGATATTGGATGTAGAATGGCTTTATCGATTTATGATTTACCTGCTTCTTATTATTTTGAGCATCATGATTCGTTAAAAAAAACTTTAATAAAAAACACAAAGTTTGGTGCAGGACATGGTTTTCATGGTCAATACAAAGCCGAACATCAGATTTTGGATGATGCAAAATTCGAAACAAATTCATTTATTCAAAATTTAAAAGATAAAGCGTGGTCGCAATTGGGTTCTTCTGGAGGAGGAAATCATTTTGTAGAATTTGGTCTGATTGATTTCAAAGAAGATGATAAGAAACTGAACATCAAAAAAGGTTCGTATTTAGCGTTATTAACGCATTCTGGATCGAGAGGTTTCGGTGCTACAATCGCTGGACATTATACAAAAATTGCAAAAGAAATTTGTAAACTTCCGTATAAAGCACAAAATTTAGCTTATTTGGATTTGGATTCTGCAGAAGGTCAAGAATATTGGATTACGATGAATTTGGCTGGTGAATATGCTTCGGCTTGTCACGAAATTATTCATCAAAAAATTAAAAAATCTATCGGTGCAGAAGTTTTAGCTAAAGTAGAAAATCATCATAATTTTGCTTGGAAAGAAATTTACAACGGCGAAGAAGTCATTGTTCATCGAAAAGGTGCAACGCCAGCTTCTAAAGATGTGATGGGAATTATTCCAGGTTCTATGACTGCGCCAGGATTTTTGGTTCGCGGAAAAGGTGAAGAAAATTCTATTCATTCGGCTTCGCATGGTGCTGGTCGTCAAATGAGCCGAACACAAGCAATTAAATCATTATCACAAAACAAGATAAATGATTATTTGAACGATTTTGGAATTACATTAATTGGCGGTGGAAAAGATGAAGCGCCGATGGCATATAAAGATATTCACGAAGTAATGGCAGCGCAACAAGATCTGGTAGATGTTGTGGCTACTTTTACGCCTAAAATGGTCAGAATGGCTGATGACGGATCAAGAGAAGATTAAAAAAATGCCTGAACAAATTGTTCAGGCATTTTATATTTTATTGATTAAATCCAATCTTTTGGATATTTTAACACGTCTACTAATCTATATTCTTCAGAACCTTCTTCTGGCTGATGATTATAATGCCATTGTACATGTTTGGGTAAACTCATCAAAATAGATTCTATTCGTCCATTGGTTTTCAAACCAAACAAAGTTCCTCTATCATGAATCAAATTAAATTCTACATAACGACCTCGTCTAATTTCTTGCCATTCCTTTTGTTCAGCAGAAAATTCATCATTTTTGTGTTTTTCAACAATCGGAATATACGCCTCCAAAAATGAGTTTCCTACTTCTGTTACGAAATCATACCATTGTTCAACTGTTTTTTCTGAAGTTGGTTTCAAGTAATCAAAGAACAAACCTCCTATTCCACGCGCTTCTTCTCGATGCGTATTCCAAAAATATTTATCACATTCTTCTTTATACTTTAAATAAAAAGCCGCATCATGCGCATCACAACTTTTTTTACAGATCGTATGCCAATGCATCACATCTTTTTCATCCAAATAATATGGCGTCAAATCTTGACCTCCTCCAAACCATTGATCGACAATATTTCCTTCTTTGTCATACATTTCAAAATATCTCCAATTTGCATGAGTCGTCGGAATATGTGGACTTGTTGGATGAATAACCAAACTCAATCCACAAGCAAAAAATTTACCCGAAGAAACATTCAAAGCCTTTTGCATGGTTTCTGGTAATTCACCATAAACCTTAGATATATTAACGCCAGCTTTCTCAAAAACAGCTCCGTCAGTTAAAACACAAGATAATCCACCACCTCCTTCTTCGCGTTCCCAATTATCTCGTAAAAATTTAGCTTTACCATCAACTTCTTCAAGTTTGGCTATAATTTTACTTTGTAAGTCTTGTATATATTGAAAAAATTGATCTTTCATCATAAATATTTTTGCAAATATAGAATGAAATCTCATTGTGATAAAATTAGCCTTAAGATTAATAAAATTTCAAACCTTAATTTATAATTTTAAATGGTATATCAAAAATTAATCTTGCAGGTTCTCCTTTTTCAGTAAAAGCTGGAATTATTTTTTTGTTGTCTTTTTTCAATTTTAAAACATAATTCACAAAAGCCTCTTCTATAAGTAATTTTTCTGAATCATTCCCATTTATTTCTAAATCTTGAAATTCACCTTCTTTATTTATCTCAAATTTAACTTTTGCATTTACATTTATTTCATTAATTGTCAAGCCATTATTTTTTAACACCTGTTCAACTTCAAGCAATAGCTGTTTATTAAAATCCTTACTAAAACAGTCTGCTAACTTCTTTACACCTTTCTTTTCAAATTTTTCTCAACCAGGATAAATCATCATCCTAGCCTTCCCTTTTTCTTGAGCAAAGACAATTGAACTAAATAATAAAAAAGTAAATAGTAATTTCATTCATTTTAATTTTTTGTAATATAACAAAACCCATATCCATTATCAGAATTATAAGTAATATATATTAAAATACAATTTTAAATAGTAAATACTTATATTTATCAAAATCAATAGAACCTTCAAAATAAACTTAATAGCATTAAAAATAAATATTTTAGCCAATTAAAATCATTTAAACGATTTAATTTTAAATCAAACCAATAGCAACCC
The DNA here is from genome assembly GCF_002362875.1 of Empedobacter sp. UBA3239. Taxonomy (NCBI): domain Bacteria; kingdom Pseudomonadati; phylum Bacteroidota; class Flavobacteriia; order Flavobacteriales; family Weeksellaceae; genus Empedobacter; species Empedobacter sp. UBA3239. The sequence continues at coordinate 64,797 of NZ_DEVJ01000016.1, forward strand.
AAAAAAGTTATTAACAATATTATTCACAAAAGAAATCTTTCTATACCTTTGCAGAAGAAATTTTATAAAACAAAATATAAATGTCACAAAACGGAATTCCATCGGTTAATTTAGCAGACTTTTTATCTGATGATCCAGCAAGAAAACAAAAATTTGTCAAAGAAATTGGACAAGCATACGAAGAAATCGGATTCGTTGCTTTGAAAGGACATTTTTTATCTGACGAATTAGTTGAAAATTTATATAAAAGCGTTCGCGAATTTTACGCTTTACCTACAGAAACAAAACAAACTTATGTAGTAGAAGGAATTGGTGGTCAACGCGGTTATACAGCTTTCGGAAACGAACATGCTAAAGGTAGAACTGTTGGTGACTTGAAAGAATTTTGGCATTTTGGACAGTATTTAACTGAAGAAGATAAAGCGAAATACAACTATCCAGAAAATGTTGATGTAAACGAAGTTCCAGGTTTTAACACTTATGGTGAAGATACATACAAACAATTAGAAAAAACTGGTGTTTACGTTTTACGTGCTTTGGCTTTATTCTTAGGTTTAGACGAGTTTTACTTTGATGATAAAGTGAAAAACGGAAACTCTATTTTGAGAGCAATTCACTATCCTCCTATCACAGAAGAGCCTAAAGATGCGGTTCGCGCAGGTGCTCACGGAGATATTAACTTGATTACATTGTTAATGGGAGCGCAAGGTCGTGGATTACAAGTGCAACGTCACGATGGAACTTGGGTTGATGCTATTGCTGCTGACGACGAATTGGTGATTAATGTTGGTGATATGTTATCTCGTCACACAAACAACAGATTGAAATCTACAATTCACCAAGTGGTTAATCCAGAGAAAGAATTATGGGGAACATCTCGTTTTTCTATTCCATTCTTTATGCATCCAGTTTCTGAAATGGACTTATCTGTTTTAGAAGATTGTGTAACAGAAGAAAATCCAAAACAATTTGAAGATATTACAGCTGGGGATTTCTTAACTCAGCGTTTAAGAGAAATTGGTTTAATTAAATAAGCCATATTTAATCTATTATTTCATAAAAAAGAGAGTTGATTTTCGTCAACTCTCTTTTCTTTTACATGCCTCTTACGTACATGTTGTAGTTAAAAATATCCAAACACAACAAGGTGTATTTATAATCATTTTTATTGATATTCACTTCCAAAACTGGATCCGAATTATAAAATCTAATTTTTAGATTATCATTCTTATCCAATAATAAATAAATAGAAGAAATCGTTGGACGAATATCATTCATCCAATTTTTTAAAGATTCTTTTGAATCTTTAATCAACTCAAATTTTTGAAAATATTCTTGAAAAAAATTCTCTAAACGTTGCACTTGTGTCAAACGATCCAATTCACGATATAAATCGATAAAAACGCATAATTTTTCGCGCTTTGGACAAACACATGGATATGGATGTTCGCCATTATAAAGCCATCTTTGCCACTTTTTACAAGACGTTTGTTCTATTGCTTTCTCAAATTCGTCTTCGTATTTTAAAAGCCACCAACTCATACGGCAAATCCGTAAATTGCCTTTTGATAACTGCAAAAGCTCGTCTATATAAGCGCTAACGTTTAACATCAATTAAAAATTTGAGTCTTGCTAATTTACAACTTTTCTGATTGAATTTTAATGTTTTAATAATAATTTTTCAAATTTTAGAATCTTAAGTTGCTCATCAAACAAAACGTTATAAAAGAACATTTTTTCCTTCATCGTTTTATTTTTCATTTGCACATTTCGAACTGGAATTAAGACGTTAAATTGAAATTTTCTATCCTTCTCAAAATGATTAACAGCCGCATAATAAATCAAATTATACCACGAATCGATTGGTGCATAAATCCCATAAAAGTCAGGATATAACGCATCTGCTTCATCTTTGTAAACATTGGTAATCGAATAATTATCAATCTCAAATTTCGAAACGCATTTATAGGTTGTTAATTTAGAACAAATTGAAGTGTCTTGTACATATTTCGCCGAATCTAATTTCAGCCCAAATTCGTCCATTTTATAATCTTCAAACTTATTAATCGTAGGATCTACCACAATTTTTTTGTTCGGAAATTCTAAACTTTGTTTTTGGATATCTTGTAAAATAGTATCGTAAATTTTTGTTCGAATTTGATTTGGGTTAACATTTTGCGCATCAACAAATAACACAATATGTAAGGAAAAAACCAATAAAAAAAGTCTCATTTTGGCGTTTTGGTTTAAAATTTGTTTAAATTTATGAAGTCTTTACGATTCAAAATCAAATTTAGTTGAAAAGATTTCAAATCTTATCATTTCATCATATTTTCGTGAACAAATAGTTAAAAAGGTGTTAAAGTGCGCTTTCACACAATTATAGTTTAACTATTATTGTTTGTTTTTAACAAATTAATAAAAAGCTTAATATCCGACAACAAACGTTTATTATAAATATTCTCTATAACAATTATAAATAAAATCTTTTACAATTTTTCCAAACAAGACATAAAAGTTAGAAATTTGCAGTGTCAAATAATTTATTCATAGATAGTAAGACAAAGAGTAACAACGAGTATAACGAAATTGATTTATGAAGTTTGGAATTACTCGCACTCTTTTTACTTTTTAGAGTTTTTTATAGTAGTTTAGGTTGGTTAGTAATCCGTTCACTTTGAACGGATTATTTTTTTATAGCTTATCAATAAAAGCTTTCAACAAATTATATACTTTTTCAGAGGAACTCAAATCCAAACTTTCAGCTGTATCATTGGGATCATGATAAAAACCTTTTCCTCCTAATGTGTAAATAAAAAACGACGGAACACCTTTCAAATAAAACGGACAATGATCAGAATTACACGATTCTCCTCGAGTTTTAACTTCTTTTAGGTATTTATTTGTTTGATTGAATTCGACTAATTTTTCAAATTGATTTTTAAAAACTTTACCATTCACAACTTGAATTCCTTGATTGCCGGCTCCCATAATATCTAAATTGACTAAAAATTTGATTTGATTCAATGGAAAAAGAGGATGATTAACATAATAATCTGCGCCTAAAATCCCCGCTTCTTCTCCTGCAAAAGCCATAAAAACTGTTCTATAATTAGGCTGATGCTTTGAATAATACTTCATCAGCGCCATCATCATTGCAGTTCCGCTCGCATTATCACTCGCTCCAGGAAAAATAGTTTGCCCAACTTTCCCTAAATGATCATAATGAGCAGAAATCACAATTACGCTATCATTGTTCTTTCCGTCAATGTAACCAATTATATTATTTGCTTCGAATGAATTATTTAATTCTGTATCAATAGAATAATCGTTTATTTTTAAATTTTTAGAATAAAATTTATCCGAAATAATAAATTCTGAAATAGAAGATTGTCGTTGACTAAGACTTGAAGTCAATTTATCTGATGTAAATCTAAAAATCGCTCGATTTTTATTTTCATTTTTCTCATAAATATTCTCCCATTGTTTGTAATATTTCTGAATAGAATCTACAGAAGTCACTAAAGGCGGCAAAATAATATGTTTTCCTTGTTGCGATTCATCATCTTTCACAATAAAATCCCTCGTTTTATCTTTCGACTGAAAAGATTCCACATAGGCTTTTGTTTCAAAAATATAAAAAGGTGAATTGGTTTTCGAAATTGATTTAGAACTTGGTTTTACAATAAAATCAATTCCATATTTTAATTCTTTTCCATTAATTTTCAGTTTTGCGTTTTTGATAATATTAATCGGAAAAGTAAAATTCTGTTTATAATTCGAGGAAAAAGATTTCAAACCTTTTTTTTGAAATTCGTTTTGTATATAAATACCCGCATTCCTCATTCCATCTTCTACATAACCACGTCCAGCAAAAGATTTTGAAGTAAGTGAATCTAAAACTGTTTTAAAATAGTTTTGGTCAAACGATTGAGCTTTTACTATCGCAACCGTAAAACAAGAAATCAATCCAAAAAGTATTATTTTTTTCATCATCATTTGATTCATATTCTGTATTGAAAATACATTCAATTCAAACTCAATTATCATTTTAATAAAAAACAACAACTATCTATTGTAACTCGTTAACAAATTTAGAAAATCTTTAAAGAGTAAATCAAATTAATACTACTATAATTTTTATATCTTGCATTATATAAGTTATTATAATAAAAACAACAAATCACAATTAAATGAAAGAAGTCGTAATAGTTTCAGCTGTTCGTACAGCAATGGGATCTTTTTTAGGAAGTTTATCAAATGTTCCTGCTACAGATTTAGGTGCAACAGCGATTAAAGGCGCTTTAAATAAAATTAACCTAGATGGTTCTTTGGTTGATGAAGTATACATGGGGAATGTTTTGCAAGCTGGAGAAGGACAAGCTCCTGCTAAACAAGCTATGATAAAAGCTGGTTTACCAAATACAATTCCTGCAACAACCGTAAATAAAGTATGTGCTTCAGGAATGAAAGCTGTTATGTTTGCAACACAAGCAATTCGTTTGGGTGACGCAGAGATTGTAGTCGCTGGAGGAATGGAAAACATGTCGATGGTTCCTTTTTATTCACCAAATGCAAGAACAGGTAATAAATACGGAAATACCGTTTTATTAGATGGTATTGTAAATGATGGTTTACAAGATTACTACAGCAAAGAAATGATGGGACTTTTCGGAGATACTTGTGCAACTGAGTTCAATATTTCTCGTGAAGAGCAAGATGAGTTTGCAATTAATTCTTACAAAAAATCTGCTGCTGCTTGGTCTGAAGGGAAGTTTGACAACGAAGTTGTTCCTGTAGAAATTCCTCAACGCAAAGGAGAACCAGTTATTTTTAAAGAAGACGAAGAATATAAAAATGTAAACTTTGATAAAGTTTCAGGTTTGCGTGCAGTTTTCTCTAAAGACGGAACTGTAACTGCTGCAAATGCTTCTACAATCAATGATGGAGCTTCTGCTTTGGTATTAATGTCTTTGGATAAAGCAAACGAGTTAGGATTAAAACCTCTTGCAAAAGTTATCGCTTATGCAGATGCTTCTCAAGAACCTTCAAAATTTACAACTGCGCCAGCTAAAGCGGTTGAAAAATTATTGAAAAAAGCAAATATGACAGTTGCTGATGTTGATTTCTGGGAATTTAACGAAGCATTTTCAGTTGTTGGAATTGCAAATACTAAATTATTAAACCTTGATGCTTCTAAAGTCAATGTAAATGGTGGTGCGGTTTCTATTGGTCATCCACTTGGAAATTCTGGATCAAGAATTTTGGTGACATTATTAAATGTTTTAGAGCAAAACGGAGGAAAAATTGGAGGTGCAGCTATCTGTAATGGTGGCGGTGGAGCATCTGCAATGATTATCGAAAAAATCTAATTTTAGATCAAATATATGATGAAAGCGTCTACAGATTAGATGCTTTTTTATCTTTTGAAATTAAAATACTTGTAAAAAATCTGAAAAACATTCGACATTTATTATAATTGGCTTAAAAACCTTTTCTATATTTGTTGGATTGAACAAACACTTTTGTATGGAATATTTAGAATTTGAACAACCTATCAAAGATTTAGAAGAACAGTTACAAAGCTGTCAAATCGTCGGCGAAGGAAGCGGTGTTAACATCAAACAGGCTTGCGTTGAAATTGAAATTGCAATTGAAAATAAAAAGAAGGAAATCTATGGTAATTTAACGCCATGGCAACGTGTACAATTGTCTCGTCACCCTTCTCGCCCTTATACTTTAGATTACGCTTACGCGATCACAGATAACACGTTTATCGAAATTCACGGAGATAGAACTTTTGCTGATGATAAAGCAATGGTTGGTGGTATGGGAAAAATCAATGGTCAAACTTTTATGATTATTGGTCAACAAAAAGGGAAAAATACCAAAGAAAGACAATATCGTCGTTTCGGAATGTCTAATCCAGATGGTTACCGCAAAGCTTTACGATTAATGAAGTTAGCAGAAAAGTTTAATATTCCTGTCTTGACTTTAGTCGACACTCCTGGTGCATATCCTGGTTTAGAAGCTGAAGAAAGAGGTCAAGGTGAAGCTATCGCTAAAAACATCTACGAAATGTTGAAACTTACAGTTCCTATCATTACAATTGTAATTGGTGAAGGAGCTTCAGGTGGAGCATTAGGAATTGGAGTTGGGAACAAAGTTTTCATGTTAGAAAACACTTGGTATTCTGTAATTTCACCAGAAAACTGTTCTACAATTTTATGGAGAAGTTGGGATTACAAAGAGCAAGCTGCTTCGCAAATGAAATTAACTGGTCCTGATATGTTAGAATTAGGATTAATTGAAGATATCATTCAAGAACCGCTTGGTGGAGCACACTACAAACCAGAAGTTGCGTACACAAACTTGAAAAATAAAGTTTTGGAAACGTACAATGAATTGAAAAAATTATCTCCAAAAGAACTACAAACGCAACGTCAAGAGCGTTATATCAAGTTCGGAGAATTTTCAGGATAATACATTTTACAACAACATGTATTGTAGAATATACGAATTTAAAACGAGATATAAAATTAGTTATATCTCGTTTTTTTCTTTAATTTTGAGCCTCTTATGGAACAAGCAAATTATAATCCTGAAATACCAGCCAACAAGCGCAATATCATTGGTTTAGAGAAAGGTAAACTTCCTCCACAAGCTGTTGATTTAGAGCAAGCTGTACTTGGTGCGATGATGATTGATAAAAAAGGGCTGGATGAGGTAATCGACATCCTTACACCACAAGTTTTTTATCGTCCCGAGCATCAAGCGATTTATGCTGTCATTCAAAAATTATTTAACGATTCTGAACCGATTGATTTGTTAACGGTTTCGAATGAATTAAAAAAAGATGGCAAATTAGATCGTATTGGAGGTGATTATTATTTAATCCAATTAACACAAAAAGTTTCTTCTTCTGCACACGTCGAATATTACGCACGTGTGATTCAAGAAAAATATATTTTACGTCGGTTAATTGAAATTTCGAGCCAAGTGATCGAAAAATCATACGACGATACAGCAGATGTTTTCGATTTATTAGATTATTCAGAATCGAAATTATTCGAAATTACAGAAGGTGGTATCAAACGTAGTTATTCAGAAGCCAAAGATTTGGTAACTGAAGCAATTGATAAAATTAAGGCCCAGTCTACAAAAGAAGGAATGTCTGGTTTATCTTCTGGATTTACAGAAATTGATAAAATTACTTCTGGCTGGCAAGAATCCGATTTGATTATTTTAGCCGCTCGTCCAGGTATGGGTAAGACCGCCTTTATCCTTTCGATGGCGAAAAATATGACGGTTGATAAAAATATTCCAGTTGCTGTTTTCTCTTTAGAGATGTCTTCTGTTCAGTTGATTACACGTATGATTTCAGGTGAAACAGGGATTTCAGGTGAAAAATTGCGTAAAGCAAAATTGGCTGACCACGAGTGGAAACAATTATATACAAAAGTAAAGGGTCTTGAAAATGCACCTTTATATATCGATGATACTCCTGCCCTTTCTATCTTCGATTTAAGAGCAAAAGCGCGTCGTTTGGTTTCTCAACATGGTGTAAAAATGATTTTGATTGACTACTTGCAGTTAATGACTGCTGGTGGAAAAGCGAATGGAAACCGTGAGCAAGAGATTTCGATGATTTCGCGTTCCCTTAAAGCGATTGCGAAAGAATTAAGTATTCCTGTTATTGCACTTTCGCAATTATCTCGTTCCGTAGAAACTCGTGGAGGAAGTAAACGTCCTTTACTTTCGGATTTACGTGAATCTGGAGCGATTGAGCAAGATGCCGATATCGTTTCGTTTATTTATCGTCCCGAATATTATAAATTAGAATATTGGGATGATGAAAGTGAACCTTGTGCTGGACAAGCAGAGTTTATCATTGCGAAACACCGTAATGGTGCGTTAGAAAATGTGCGTTTACGATTCATTAATGAGCAAGCTAAATTTACCGATTTGGAAACTTCATTTGGTGGAGATTTCGAAATTCAAAGTTCGATGAATGATGGTTCTCAAGAAATGGGAAGCGCCATGAATTTATCTGCTATTGATCCTTCCGATGCTTTTGGAGATTTCGGTGGGGAATTCACAAGTTCGATGAATAACGACGACGATAATTTACCATTTTAAAACATGAAATGTTTTATTTATCTATTTTTACCTTTCATTTTTATTCTTTCGTGTAATAAAAAAACGCAAAATAATTCTTCACATATTCAAAAAGGTTTTATCTCTGAATCTGGAACTTATTATTGGAATTTAAATAAAAAAATTGTCGTAAAAAACATTGGAGATGGAGGTAAAATATTTGCAATTCTTGATAAATTAAATAATGTCATTTACCAATTACCTTTTAATAACACATTTAGTGATTATCATTATTATTCTTTTTATATAGATGAAAATCAGAATGCTTATTATTACAATTCGGATCTTGATGATTACAAAGCTTTAATATGGAATAATAATTTAAATAAATATGATACTATAAATGATTTTTGTTCCAAGAAAATAAGTCTTCCTGTAGAGTTCAAAAAAGAAATTCAATCACATGTGAATAACTGTGAATCTTTAAAATAACAGATTCAAGCTTTTTTCCTAAAATCAACTTCAATCATAATTATTCAACAAACTATCAGTTTTATTTATCCTAAAAGTTTTGTTAGGAACGAGAATTGCTACAACTTTGTATACATTAAATAAAGAGTGAAATGGCAAGTTCAATCAGAACATTAAATCCTGCTACAGGTAAAATCGAAAAAGAATTTCAAGCCTACACAAGCGAAGAAATCAATCAATATATAGACGACGCAAACGAATTATATCAAACATGGCGATTCGAATCTTTCGAAGAAAGAAAAGCTGTAATGAAACGTGTTGCAAACGAAATGCGCAAGCAAAAAACTCGATTAGCTGCTTTGATTACAACAGAAATGGGAAAACCATTGTATGAGAGCGAAATTGAAATTGATTATAGTGCAAATATCATCGAATATTACGCTGATAATGCTGAAGAATTCTTGGCAAATGTTCCTTTACAAACAGAAAAAGGTGACGCTTATGTGGTTTCAGAACCTATTGGTGTGTTATTAGGTGTCATGCCTTGGAACTTTCCTTTTTCTCAAATTGCACGTTTTGCTGGGCCTCACATTATGGCTGGTAACACAGTTGTTTTGAAAACGGCTTCTAATATTCCGCAATGTGGAATCGCTTTCGAAGAAATGTTTACTGCTGCTGGCGCTCCAAAAGGTTTGTACAAAAACTTATTGATGTCAGGAAAAGACACAGATTCGATTATTAATAATCCAAAAATTGTTGGTGTATCTTTGACTGGTTCAGAAGCTGCTGGTGCAGAGGTTGCAAGTATCGCTGGTAAAAATGTAAAACCTTCGGTTTTAGAACTTGGTGGTTCTGATCCAATGATCGTTTTGAATGATGCGGATATCGAAAAAGTGATGAACGGAACCATTAACGGTCGTTTACGTAATGCTGGACAAGCGTGTACTTCTTCGAAACGTATTATTGTACAAGAAGGTATTTACGATGAATATCTGAAAAAAATTACGGCCTATGTAAACGGAATGAAAGTTGGTGATCCTACACAGGCAGATACCAATATGGGACCTGTAAGTTCGGAAAGTGCATTAGAAAAATTATTGGATCAAATTAATGATTCAGCGAATAAAGGAGCAACAATTGTTTCGGGAGGAAAACGTATTGATTGTGATGGTTTCTTTTTACAACCAACAATTTTGACAGATTTAAAACCTGGAATGAAGGCTTATGACGAAGAAGTTTTTGGACCTGTGGTTTGTATTTGGAAAGTGAAAGATGTAGAAGAAGCAATCAAAATTGCGAATGATACGCCTTACGGATTAGGCGCTTCTATTTATACAGAAGATGTTCCGAATGCGGAGAAAATCGCTCGTAGAATAGATTCGGGAATGGTTTACGTGAACAAACAAGTTTCATCAAGCCCAGATTTACCTTTCGGAGGTGTAAAACATTCGGGTTACGGACGAGAGCTTTCTAAGGCTGGAATTATGGAGTTTATCAATAAAAAATTAATCATGATTGCGAAATAATTTTTCAATCATATCTAAAATAATACAAAAAATGCAACTTCATAAAAGTTGCATTTTTTTATTGAATAAATCCTTGTTTTTGTTCCATTTGGTCAATTTTGAAAAGAATTAAATCACGCATAATTTTTGCTCGATTTTTTGCTTCATTTGCTATTTCTCCTTCAAATTTTTCGTCAATTATTCCGTACCACAATTCAATCCAACGTTCGAAATGGTGTGGTTTTAATTTCTCCTTTTGACTCAAAACCAAATGTGTTCGCATTGGCCAACCTTCAAAAGTTGCTTTTCCTAACAAAACAGTTTCCCAAAACTGAATCATATGTGGCAAATGTTCGTCCCAATTTACCTTCGCTACTTCCGAAAAAAAGTAACCAATGACATCATCTTTTTGCACTTTATCGTAAAACGTATTCACCAATAAAGCAACATCTTCTGAAGTTTCGATATCTTTTTTCATTAAAACAAATTTACAAAGAACTTAATTCAATTCATCAATGTTTTTAATCACGAAAAAATGCAGTAATTTTACGGTCATTATAAAAATGAATAGAATTGGATAGCAATAGACAACAAAAAGTAAGTAAATTATTTCAAGAAGAATTAGCAGAAGCTTTTAGAAAATGGGCTGTAAAGGAATTCCCTGGAAATTTGATTAGTGTTACAGAAGTAAAAGTAACACCAGATTTGAGCGTTTCTAAAATCTATGTAAGTATTTTTCCAAGTACTCAAAAAGACGAAATTTTTAAAGAAATTAGAGTTAATACACCATTATTTAGAGGAATTTTATCAAAAAGTGCTTCTAAACAAATGCGTATTACGCCAGAATTAATTTTCATTTTAGATAATTCATTAGACGAAATGGATAAAATCGACAAAGCGCTAAGAGGAGAAGGAAATAATCCAATCTTATAATGAGAAACATTTCACTTTACATTGCGAAACGCTACATTTTTTCGAAAACGAATACAAACGCTGTAAACATTATTACATCGATTGCTGTTGGTGCTATTTTGGTTGCCACAGCAGCTTTGTTTATTATTTTATCGGTTTTTTCGGGATTAGAAAAAATGAATTTAAAGTATTATAGCAATGTAAATCCTGAAATTAAAATTTCTCCTTCGAAAGGAAAAGTATTAGATAGTTTAACTTTTGTTGTGGATCAATTAAAGCAACAAAAAGATGTCAAAGCTTTTTCTAAAATCATCGAAGAAAAAGTCTACATCGATTACAAAGGAAAACAAGATATTGCCTATTTGAAAGGTGTTGACGAAAACTTTACCAAAGTTACGCGTTTAGATACAGTGATTTATGGTGGACAATATTTAGATTTTAATCGCGATGATAATTTTATTGTTTCGAATGGAATTGCAGAGCGTTTACAACTTTATATCGATCCGATAACGCCAGCAGATTTGATGATGCCAAAAGCTGGAACAGGTCTAATAAAACAAGAAAGCGATGCTTTTACACGCAAAGATGCGTACAGTGTTGGCGTGTTTATTTTGAACGAACAATACGACAAACACATATTTACAACTTTAGGTTTGGCGCAAGAATTATTGTTGTTAAACGAAAATCAATGTTATTCGATTGAGGTAAAAACGACTGGAAAAAAATCGTTTAACGAAGTAAAAATTCAACTTCAAAAAATATTAGGTTCTCATTATAAAATCGAAACCAGACAAGATTTAGATTCAGCTTTCTTAAAAGTAATGAATATGGAAAATTTAATCAGTTACTTGATTTTTACGTTAGTCATTATCATTGCATGTTTCAATTTGGCAGGAACAATTATTATCTTGATTTTGGATAAAAAGAAAGAAATTCAGACGATGTATAGTTTTGGATTATCACGAAAAAACATTCGTAATATTTTCTTTCAAACTGGTTTTATTATCACCCTTATCGCGATGACAACAGGTTTATTAATCGCCTCTGTTATTGGATTATTACAAATAGATTTTGGTTTGGTTATGGCTTCGCCAACTGTTCCATTTCCATTTATCTTTTCTGTCGAAAATTTTGTTGCAGTTATTGTAACTGTTTTAGGTTTGGGAAGCTTAGTTTCGTGGATCGTTTCCAGACAAGTGAAATAAAAAATATTAAGACATAAAAAAAGCT
>NZ_DEVJ01000016.1:77149-90502 GCF_002362875.1 Empedobacter sp. UBA3239
AGCTTTTTTTATGTCTTAATCCCACCTATTCCAACGAATGTAATTTGGTTTTGAAAAGTCAAAATCCATCATTTGAAAATCTCTATTATCCAATAAATTTGTCTTGATTAGATTATCGCCTTGTCCAGGAATTGATGGATAATACGACAATGAAAAACGAATATTGTTGAACACAAAATAATCATTTGTCAACATCACACCCAAACTAAAACGCGAATAAATTGGGTTATTATTCAGTATAAATTTTTTGTTATCTCCAATTGCCGCAACCATCGCATTGAAAAAAGGCGAAATACGAAATCCTAAAAACTCGTAAGGCGTATAGGATTGCAATTGATACTCGAACATTAATTTCTGTTGACCTGTTAAGCCTCTATCCGATTTAAAACCTGCCATTCCCAAATAATCATGTTCATGAAGCGAAAGTTGATCCGCAGGAGAATCTAAACGATCATGTCCCAAAAGATAATTAGTTTTCATGAAGTTTCTGAACTTCCATTTTCCCCAATTTATCAACTTTGCCATATATTGTAATTCTACAGACAGCGTTTTTTGTTCAAATTTTCCTTTATTAAAAAATCCTCCAAACTCAACTCCAAATCCCCAAAAACCGGTATTTAAAAAACCTCCAGCAGAAGCTTTTCCGCCAAGATAATAACGATCAGTTTGACGAATGTTTTGAATTCCTCCTATAATGCCCAATGATTTCCCTATCGCAATATCTTCTTCAATATCATAATTGAAAATATATTTTGTTTTGATATATCGTTTTGAAGAAATTCCTATCCCTACTAAATAATTCGTTTGGTCAGAAAAAAAGTTCACAGGATCGTTTTCTGGAGTTGGTGTTTCGGTATAAGATCGATCATAAAATCGCCCTGAAACAATAAAATTGGTAATATTTTCTGAATGACCATCATCAATTCTAAACGCTCTTGCCAACCAATAATCTTGGTAATTATATTTGAAATGGTTATCAACCAAAATAGGTTTTTCGAAATCTAATGAATCTTTAAAATACACTTGTCCAACCGAAACTCCACCTGCATAATGTGCTAATGGCGAATAAAAAGGTCGTACAAAACTGATTGATTTTGTATAATGATTATCTTCATTTTTGAAATAACGTACATTCCCAATAATTCGAGTTTGGGCAATATTTGGAACCGTATAATTAAATTGATATAACGAATTTCCTGTTTTGTAATTGTGACGGTAACGATTATCAAACACATGTCCTAAACCTAAAAAATTTCGCTCTCTAATGCGAATTCCAGCTTTCGAACTCGAAACCGAACCTGTAATAAACATACTCCAAGAGTCAATTGAATTGACATATAAATCAACCGAATCATTCCCGACAGCTTCTTCCTTAATCTCTACTCGACGAATAGAACGATTGCTACGTATTAAACGCTCAGATTCAGCTGCTTTTACAGAATCATATTTATCTCCTTGTTTCAGCAACATATTTTGGCGCAACACAAATTGCTTAGATTTCCCGTGTAGTGTATTTCCAGTTCTTTCAATCCATCTTGTCGGTTTTCTCGTCGTGTCCTGCAAAGAATATCCGAATGGGTCTTGTGTTTTATAGTAAATATTTCGAATAATTTTTCCTTGATATTTTCCATCACCTACATTATTATTGGGCTGAATAGGAAAACTCGTTGGTTTTTTCTTGAATAATAATTTTTGGTAAAACTTTCTAAACTTAGAATGATTTTTATTTTCAATTCTAACTGTATCAATTTTGACACTATCTTCTTGAGCATTAACAATTATGGATAAACTAAAAAATAGTAATCCAAAAAAAGTTAATAATATATTTCTTTTTTTAAGCACACGTCAAGTTATAAAAGTCTAACCGCTTTTACAAACCTAGTTTTCCAATAATTTTCATCAAGAGAAGAAATGATGACACCTTTCGAAGTTGATGAATGTACAAAACTGATTGATCCGTCATGATTAATACTTTCTACAATACCTACATGTGAGATTGAATTTCCTGAAGTATTAAAAAATATTAAATCACCTATTTTAACATTTTCGATTGTAATTTCTTTTCCATATTCAGCTTGATCACTCGAACGACGAGGCAATTCTAAATTCATTTCCTTGAAACTTACATAAACCAGTCCCGAACAATCGAAACCTGTTTTCGTAACTCCACCATATTTGTAAGGTGTTCCTAAGTAAGATTTTGCCGTTTTTAGAATTTTATTTATATCACGAGGCGCACTATCATCAGCATTTTTAGAACGAAAAACCTCTGTAGATTCGTTTTTTTTGGAAGAAGTATAAACTTTTTTAGAACCAGTTTTCTTATACGAAGTTACTTTACTACTTCCACAAGACGTCAAGAATAAACTTGCGGTAATAATTGTTGTAAGGTATATGTGCTTCTTCATTTTCGATCCAGTTTTCTTCAACAAATTTTCAACGAATAAATTTACTAAATATTATCTTGCATCACCTCTGTTAACAATTGTTTGGCTCTTAAAAGACGAACTTTAACATTTGGTAAGGTCAAATTGAGTTCTTCAGCAATCTCTTTGTATGTTTTATCTTCGATATAACGCAATTCTATAATTTTTTGATAAGGTTCTCTCAATTTTGCAATAGCTTTTATCAGCGTGTCATTATCTTGTTTTAAAATCAAATGTTCTTCTGGCGAAGGATGATCTTCTAAAATTTCTAAAAATTTTGTTTCATCATCAAGAGAAATATTCAGTTTTGGAGATCTTCTGATATGATCAATCATCGTATTATGTGCGATAGAAATTACCCAAGTCGTAAAGTCAAAATCTTCGTTATATAATTTCAATTTTGTAAAAACCTTCGTAAACGTTTCTATAGCGATATCTTCGGCTTCTTCTTCGTTTCTAATCTTAGAAAATACATAATGATAAACTTTGTTCCACAAAACCTCTATCACTGCGTTCTGAGCATTTCGTTTCCCTTTTTTAGCTTCTAAAATTATGTCCTCTAATGTCATTTACTAAATCAATTATGATAAATATAACAAAATATATAGTATAAAAAAAGCTTCAATAAAAATATTGAAGCTTAAAATCTGTAGACCCACAGGGATTCGAACCCCAACTAGCGGCACCAAAAACCGATGTGCTACCGTTACACCATGGGTCTGTCCATGATTATTATGTTAAAATTGAAAAGAAAAATTGTAGACCCACAGGGATTCGAACCCCAACTAGCGGCACCAAAAACCGATGTGCTACCGTTACACCATGGGTCTGACTAAATTTTATTTCAATTTTTGCAACTTTTCTCTTAACTAGGTTAGATAAAAATGCCTCAACAATTGCTTATCGAGGCATAAGACTTTTGTAGACCCACAGGGATTCGAACCCCAACTAGCGGCACCAAAAACCGATGTGCTACCGTTACACCATGGGTCTATGTCTTAATTGCTGTGCAAATATAGAAAGGTTTTTTAATTCACCAAAACTAATTTTACAAGTTTTTAGCTAAAACAGACGTTTTATGTGATAAGCTATTGAAAATGAATTTTAAAAAATGATTAAATTTTTTACATTTTTTTTATCAAAGCTTCATACGGATGATTTCGTTCTTGAATTTACGTTTCAAATCTTGCCCACAATCAAAAATCATTTGCTCATTTGATGGAAATGGAGCTGGTCTTCTACCAATCATATTTATATAATCTCGATCCAAAGAACGTCGATCACCTTTGTAAGTTCCGTAAGAATCTCTAAAAATAAACTGACTTACTAAATTTTTAGAATCGATGGCTTGCTCTTTTTGATTATCGATCAAATAATATTTTGTCGTAATTGCAGCTTCCTTGATGCGTTGTACTTCTTCAAAACGACTTTTTACTGTAATATAACGATCTACCTTCACTGGTTTTCCGTCTTTATCTTTTACCACTACTCCATTTTGCACCAATTCTTCTTTACCATCAACAATTTTTTTCTCAAAATTATGCACCTCAATTTTTTCTCGTTCAGGTGAAACATTTATCGTCTCAAAACTTAATTGAATTACATAATCATAAGAACTATTTAATTTTCCCGTGTAAAATTCAGTCCAATTAGAATCCAATCCATACGAATTAAAATCTAACAAATCTTTCTCTAATAGTTTAGGAATAACAACTTCTGTGTTGTTCACCAATTGCACCAAAACTTTATACATTCCGTTTGTACGAGCCGTATTCATTAAACTACGAGTATCTTTATAATTTGAATAAACACTTTCTAAAACTTGAAACTTTTGATAAGCCGTTTGTGCATTCAGTTTTCCTCCTTGATTTAGAAAAGATTTTCCTTCATCGTACAAAAATTGCGCATACTTTTCTTGAATTGTTTTATAAGCTACTGAATAATCTTTTGTTTTGAAATTATACGTTTTCCCACTAATCAATCTTCCATCAATTCCAGCAATCGTTTTTTGTCTTTCTTGCAAACGATTAATAATTTGATACGCTTCCTGATATTTAGAAGAATTCGTCAACGTTTCGATTTGTTTTAATCTATTTTCATCTTCTTGCTGTCCTTTGTTATAAGCTTCAAAAATTAATGGGACATATTTGATTCCGTTTTTCTCCGATGGATTTTTGAAGTAGACTTGTGTAGATTGCTCAAAAGCTTGCTGAAAATTACCAGAAACCAATGCTGAATTCGCCGATTTGTACGAATTACAATTTGTAAAGAATAGTAAAGAGAGCGTTAAAGCAAGTAATTTTATTTTCATATTATCAAGGTAAGTTTTTTGTTTTTTAAAAATAAAAAGAAAGCCAATATAAATTCGCTTTTGGTTGATATTTTTTATTCTTCAAAAATAATAGAGTTGTCTCCTAAAGATTTTAATCTTACTAAAGATTCTACTCTAATGTTTTCATTCAGTAAACGATCACGACCTTCTTGAAATGATTTCTCAATTATAAAGCCCATTCCCAAAAGGTTTGCGCCAGATTGTTTAATCAAATCTTCAACACCCAATGCTGCATTTCCATTCGCTAAAAAATCATCAATAAAAATAACATTATCATTTTCATTCAGAAATTGGCTACTTACGCAAACATCGTACGTTCGGTCTTTCGTGAATGAATATACTTGCGACGCATAAAAATCTGCCATTGTTTTAGGCTTAGCTTTTTTCACAAAAACAACAGGCAAATTCAATTCTAATCCAACCATAATCGCTGGTGCAATGCCGCTCGCTTCAATTGTAATGATTTTATTAATGTTTAAATCCGAAAATCGCTGGACAAATTCCGACGCTATTGCTTTCATCAGAACAGGATCCATTTGGTGGTTGATAAAACTATCAACTTTTAGAATTCCACCATCGAAACTTTTTCCATCCTTCAGAATTCTTTCTTTTAAAAGTTCCATTTAATATTTAGTTTTTTAAAGTTTACATAGAAAAAAAGCCAGCACATTGGCTGGCTTTGATATATTTTTTAGCTTATTCCCACTCGATTGTTGCTGGTGGTTTTGAGCTGATATCGTAAGCTACACGGTTAATTCCTTTTACCTCATTGATAATTCTATTCGAAACTAATTCTAAGAATTCGTAAGGTAATTTTGACCACGTTGCTGTCATAAAATCGATCGTATTTGCAGAACGAACAACCGCCGTATATTCGTACGTACGCTCGTCTCCCATTACTCCAACAGATTTTACAGGTAATAACACCACGAAAGCCTGAGAAACTTCGTCGTATAAATTATGTGCATAAAGCTCGTCAATAAAAATTTGATCAGCTTCTTGTAAAATACGTACTTTTTCTTCGTCTACTTCGCCTAAAACACGGATTCCTAAACCTGGTCCTGGGAAAGGATGGCGGTAAACTAATTCACGAGGAATACCTAATTCTACTCCAACTTTACGTACCTCATCTTTGAATAATTCGCGTAATGGTTCTAATAATTGAAGTTTCATATCTTCTGGTAATCCACCAACATTGTGATGCGATTTGATTGTTGCAGAAGGTCCTTTTACAGATTGCGATTCGATTACATCAGGATAAATAGTTCCTTGCGCTAAGAATGCTGCATCTTCAAATTTGTTCGATTCTTCATCAAAAACAGCCACAAAATCTTTACCAATTGATTTACGTTTTGCTTCTGGTTCATCGATACCTTTCAAATTTGTTAAGAAACGTTCTGAAGCATCCACCATTTTGATGTTCATGTTGAAGTGTTTTCCGTAATTTTCCATTACTTTCTTCCCTTCATCTTTTCTCAATAAACCAGTATCAACAAAAATACATGTTAATTGATCGCCAATTGCACGATGAATCAAAACCGCAGCAACAGAAGAATCAACACCTCCAGAAAGTCCTAAAATAACTTTTTTATCACCAACTACTTCTTTTATACGAGCAATTTCTGTTTCGATAAAATCTTTTAAAACCCAATTCTTTTCAGCTTGACAAATATTGAAAACAAAGTTTTCTAACATTGTTGAACCATATTCTGAATGTGTAACTTCTGGGTGAAATTGTACCGCAAAAATCTGACGTTCTTCATTAGCAATTGCTGCTATATCGATGTTTGATTTTCCTGAAACTGTAAATCCAATTGGCGCATTTATGACTTCGTCAAAGTGGCTCATCCAAACTGTAGATTGTTCTGGAACTCCTGTAAATAAGCTGTTTTGAGCTAAAACAGTTAATTCAGACTTTCCATATTCTCCTTTTTCTCCTTTTTTAACTTCACCTCCTAATAAGTGAGAAATCAATTGCATTCCATAGCAAATTCCTAATACAGGAACGCCTAATTCGAATAATTCTTTTTCTACCAAAGCAGCTTCATCTCCAAAAACTGAAGAAGGACCTCCTGATAAAATAATTCCTTTTGGATTGTGTTTTTTGATTTCTTCGATTGAAGTGTTGTAGGGAATAATTTCTGTGTAAACTCCAAATTCTCGAATTCGGCGCGCGATTAATTGATTGTATTGCGAGCCAAAATCTAAAATAATAATTCCTTGCGTCATTCTGTTTGTCTTTGTGCAAAATTAAGCGAATTTCGGTTGAATCCCAATTTTATTCGATTCATTTTTTCTGCTTTTCGATAGATTCTTTCATAAATTTAACTTCTTAATCTTTAGATAACGTCAAAATCCTTTAAACAAAATAATTTTACTTCGAAAAACAATTCATCATGAAAAAATTTATATTTACTGCCTTAACAACCTTTATGCTTACAAATATGGCAAATGCTCAAAAAATTATTGCTCATCGCGGTTATTGGGACACCGAAAACAATGCAAAAAATTCGATTAAATCTCTAAAATCTGCACAAGAAATTGGTGCTTATGGTTCTGAATTTGACGTATTAATTAGTGCTGATAATGTTTTGATGGTAAATCATGATGATCATTACCAAGGTCATACAATAGAAACTACAAATTCTTCTCTTTTAAAAACGTTGAAATTAGCTAACAACGAAAATATGCCAACTTTAGAAGAATATTTTGAACAAGGAAAAAAGAATAAGAAAGTTAAATTAATTTTCGAATTAAAACCTCACTCATCAAAAGAAAATGAAGATCGTGCAGTAAAAAAAGCAATTGAAATCATCAAAAAACATAAAGTAGAAAAACAAGTTGAAATCATTTCATTTAGTACAAACATTTGTGATGAATTCAAGAAATTAGCTCCAAAATTTCACGTTTCTTATTTAGCTGGAGATTTGTCTCCTCAAGAAGTAAAAGCGAGAAATTGGAATGGAATTGATTATCATTATAGCGTTTTTCAGAAAAATCCTACTTGGGTGAAAGAAGCAAAAGATTTGGGCTTATTGGTTAATGTTTGGACAGTTAACGACCCAAAAGTGATGCAAGAAATGATTGATATGAAAGCTGATTATATTACAACTGATAAACCTTTGATTTTAAAAGAAATTTTGACTAAATAAATTAGTATATTTAGCGGAATAAGAAATCATTTTATGTCTCAACTTAACTCATTCGAAATCTATTCATTTACAACATTAAACCAAATTCATAAAGACTATATTTTTAAAATTTGGAACAACGAATATCCTATTAATTTGGCTTTTGAGAGTTTACAGGACACCGAAAATTATTTGAATAGTTTGATTGAAGCGAAACATTTTTTTGCTGTAGATGAAAACAATCAAATGCGAGCTTGGGCGGTTATTTTTGAAAGAGATTATGAAAAATGGTTTGCAATAATTGTGGATAGCGAGTTGCATCAAATTGGTTTGGGACGTAAAATTCTTAATCGATTAAAAACATTTTCGACAGAACTAAATGGTTGGGTAATCGACCATGAAAAAGATACAAAAGCGAATGGAGAGCCTTATTGTTCTCCGTTGGCTTTTTACATGAAAAATGATTTCAATTTACTTCCTGAAATTCGTTTGGAATTAGAGAAAATTTCTGCGGTTAAAATTAATTGGAGAGAGTAATAAAACAAAAAAGAGAAGCTTATTAACTTCTCTTTTCTATTTTATTCTCCTAAAACCTTTTCCAAATCAGTGCTTCCTTGTATATTTCGCATTTGTCGCTCTATATGACTAGCGCGTCTACTGATAAAAGACGAAGGCGGATTCACATTATATTTTCGTGGCAATGGCAAAGCTGCTGCAATTCGAGCCGCTTCATTTTTGGTTAAATCTTTAGCTGGTTTATTAAAATAATATTCTGAAGCTGCTTCAACTCCAAAAACACCAATTCCCATTTCCGAAGTGTTCAAATACATTTCTAAAATACGTTGTTTGCCCCAAATTTTTTCGATCATAAACGTAAAATAAACTTCCAATCCTTTTCTCAACCAAGAACGACCTTGCCACAAAAACACATTTTTCGCTACTTGTTGAGAAATCGTAGAACCTCCACGAAGTTTTTTCCCTTCTTTATTTTTTTCGATCGCTTCTTGTATTCCATCCATATCAAATCCATTGTGTACAGGAAACTTTTGATCTTCGGAACCAATTACAGCCAATTTTATATTTCGTCCCATTTCTTCATAGGAAATATAATCGCGCTTAAATTTTCCTTGTTCAAAACCTTGCTGAACTTGCGTAATCGTGAACGGCGGATTAATCCACTTTAACACAACAATGTATACAAAATGAGCTACAAAAAGATAAAGTACAACCTTACGAATAAATTTAAACATTTTATTTCTTTAAATTATGAAAGCAAAGTTATACGATTTATTGAATTTTGGAAATAAAACTACTACCTAATTCTATCTTCTTCTTCATTTACTTTATTCTCTTTCGAGATGGTTTTATTTAATCGGCCAAAATTATATTTAACACCAACAGATAGTTCTTGATAATCGACTAAAAATAGATTTTTAGAACTAATTTTATCATAATTTAATGTTTCGCTAAATTTCATTTGCTTGAATAAATCATTGAAACGAATAGAAAAATCAAAGTTTTTGTATGACTTTGTCAATCCAAGATTGACGATAATTTGAGAATTTCGATCATAAATTCCTTCTGTTCGTTTACTTAACCAATATCCATCAAGCATAAAATTAAAATCTTTTCCCAATTTGAAATTATGATTAGAGTATAAATAGATATACGGAACAGATTTTTTAAGAACAGCTTTTTCATCAATTATTTTACTATAAATCATAGCTAAACTAATTTGTGTTGACCAAAATTTATATTCGAACGGAACATCTAAACCAACAGAAATATTTTTTTCTTTTTCAAAGTTAACCGTTGTAAATGTTGAAATATTTCTCACATCATCATAAATCAATGTATAATTCATTGGATTTTTACTTTGATAATACGTCACATTCATATTCCATTTTTTTAATGAATAATTCGCAGAAAACGTATCAATGTAAGTAGGTAAAATATTAAAATTTCCGCTGTATTCGATATAAGGACTTCCGTACAAATTCCCAGAAGAAAGAGTACTGTAATTCGGTCTATCAATGGTACGTTTATAGTAAATTGTCAACACATTTTTATTCTCAAAAGTGTAATTAATTTCTGCATTTGGAAAACAATCGATGTATTTTTTATCAATATCCGAAAGTTGTTTTATTTCATCAAAACCTTTAGAATTAGTTGTTTCTGTTCTTAATCCAGCTTTATAATTCCATTTTTCATAGTTTTTTGTGTATTGCAAATAGGCTGCAAGATTTAGCTCTTTGAACTTATAGAGAAATTCTTCTGATAATTTTTGAGGAAAAAACGTTTGATTAGTTGTTTCTGATTTTGCATGAGTAAAACGTCCTCCAAATTCAATCTTTTGATCAGATTCATACTTTTTTTCGACATCAAATTTTCCTGCAAAAACCTTAAGACGATATTTTTGATAGCGCGATTGATTGTACTCTACATCATTCTCATTTATCTTATTGTAAAAATCATATGTCGTTCCTGTGTTATAAATCGTGTATTGCAAACCTGCTAAAATACTTGCGTCAATTGATTGAATATTTTTATTGTAATTCATCAAAGTATTCACAAAATTTCGATGATTTTCATTATCATTTAACGTTAAAATAGATTTATTTTCATTATTTTCGGTATATTCTGTTTTGGTATCAATCAAACCTTTATCTTTTCTGAAATTTGAATTAATAGCAAACGAAAAATAATCTCCAGATTCATTTAATTCTTGAAAAAAGCTTGTGTTTACAATAAAATGTGGACGTTTCGTTTGAGATTTTATGAAATAATTGGACTGAATATTTTTGTCTTTTATGCGATAATCGAATCCATTTCCTTCCCACGGATTTAGTTGATTATAAGATGCGTTTAGTTTAAATTCGCTTTTATTTTTACGAATTTGAAAAGTCGAATTGAAATAATTATTAAACTTTCTTTTGAACGATAATGTTTCTTGCAAAGTCAATTTTAAACCTTCTTTTTTACTTTTCTTTAGATTAATTTTTACGACAGATTTTCCATTTGCTTCATATTTCGCTGAAGGGTTTTTGATGATTTCAATCGATTTTATGTCCTCAATTGCTAAACTCGAAATGGTAGAAAAATCAACTTGTTGATCGTCCAAATACAACAAAGGGTTTCCTTTTCCAATAATTGTCAATGTTTCTTGATCTGCGCCTAACATGACGCTTGGTAATTTTGAAAATAATTCTTTAGTTGTAGCAAGTTTATTAAAATTTGAATTGGCGACATCAATAGTATAATTGCCATTTTTTATTTTGAAAGTTTCTTTTTTTCCATTGATTACAACTTCATTAATTTGTACAGTTTCATCAATATTTAAGTAAAATGTTTTATTCTCGTTCAAATAAAAAGGTTCTTCATCTTGAATTTTATTATCATAAATAACTGAAATTGAATAAGTTTTTGGTTCTAAATTTTCAAAGTTAAAATTTGAATTTTTAGTTTCAATTGTTTGAATAACATTTTGAAATTCATCGTGTAAAATAACTTTAGCGTGAATTGTTTTTGACTCATTTTCTGATGAAATATTTCCTGTAATCGAATATTTTTCTTGTGCAAAAGCAAAAGAACTAATCAAAATGAGAATTAATTGTAAAAATTTCATAATAAAATTGTGTTGATTATTGTTTTACTTACATTTAGAGGAAGTAAAATTTTTGTTTGAACAATTTTAATTTATATTTTTAAATGTTTTTTATCAACTTGGTGTCAAATGATAATTGTTTACAATGTTATTCAAATTAAAGAAATACAATATGTTACGTTTTATAATTTCGGAAAATAGTTTTCTTAAATTTATCACAGTTATTCTATTCATATTCAGTTCAATAAATATGTTTGGAAAAACACAAAATGATAAAGCTGAATTTTTGCGTCAAAAAAATAATGATTTGGTTGAAGAAAATCTTCGAATTATTGATTCAACGATTTCAACAGCTTATCGATTGAATGATAAAGTTGTGTTGAGTGAAGCTTATATCGAAAAAGGAAATTATTTTTTGGAGCAACGTAATTACAATAATGCTTTGAAAAATTTTACCATTTCGAAACAACTATCAACCGAAATAAAAGATGATTTTACATTTTATTCTTCGCTCGTCGGAATTGCGAAAACAAAAGAAAGCTTGCATGAAACCAACGAATCTATAACGTTGTACGAAACTTCTTTGCCTTATTTTGAAAAGCATAAAGAGCAACCAAAATCGTTCAGCATTTATCTCTCAATTCTTGGGAAATTGTCTTATTTATATAGCAAAACAAATCATCTGAACAAAAGTGATTATTACAATAAAGTTGAATTATCCGAAACGGTTGATACGGTAAATTATCAATATGCTTTGAAGAATAAAGGAATTATTGATTTTTACAAAAAAGATTATAATTCGGCATTTAATACATTGAAAAAAGCACAACAAGTTTTCTGGAAGCAAAATGACATCAAATGGTATGTGATTTCGGAGCAATTTTTAGGTGAAATTTTATATCAACAAAACCGAAATAAAGAAGCAATCCAATATTTTGAAAATGTTGTCGAATTCTCAAAACAATATAAAATTCTTGATGAAGAATTACGACTTTCCTATGAACGAGTGGTTGAATATAATGAGAAGTATGGAAATAATCGAGATAAATTATTATCTGTAAATGATTTATTGTCTTTTGATAGTTTGTTTTATGTGGCTGATCATACTGTTTTGAAACCAAATCTCGAAAAATATGAAAATACATTCTTGAAAACAGAACGAAATTTATTGAAAGAAAAGAATCAATACTTTAAAAGAACTTCATTTCTTGGTTTAGTTGCAATTCTAATTTTTGGTGGAATTGTTTTTTATAAAATGAATCAAAAACATCAAAAAAAGAAGAATTATTTACAAAAATGTCTTGATGAAATAACAATACTTGAGTTAGATATTAAGGAAGAAAATCAATTAGAAAAAACAAAATTCGAAGTTGAAATTGATGAAGATTTCGAACAAAGTTTGCAATTGTTTGAAGAACAAAAGTTGTTTCTAAATCCAAAATTTTCGTTGAATGATTTGGTTCTAGAATTGAACGCCAATCGAACAATTGTGTCAAATTATATTAATCGTTCGAGATCGAAAAATTTTAACCAATATATCAACGAATTAAGAATTAATCATCTTTTGAAACGATTTGCAGATGAACCAAATCTCAAAAAATATACAATTGATGCTTTAGCAGAAGAAACAGGTTTTAACTCGAGAAAGACTTTTTCGGATGCATTCTTGGAACATACAGGTTTTAGACCTTCAAATTATATCAAGTTTTTATAATAAACATGAAGTAAGTAAGAACATTACTCAAAACTATACATTCTCGTACGTCATATCCTCGTAGACTTTAAATATAATTATTTTAGTTTTGATTTTAGTATTTCATAAGGAGTTTTACCTTTAAATGAACCATGTGGTCTATTGAA